>JBKJUB010000060.1:0-9160 GCA_046590765.1 Sphingomicrobium sp.
CTCGAAAAGGCGATTCCGGCCGATGCGGCGTGGGAAGCGGTCAGTCTCGACGAACGCTGGCAGCTGGAAAAATGGGGCAGCGATTCCGAGGCCGAGGCGGCGCTCGACGCCAGGCGCGCCGACTTCCTCGCCGCCGCGGCCTTCCTCGATTTGCTCAATTAGGGCGTTCGACGAGCTCGCGGACGAATTGCATGAGGTAAGGCTGGCGCTCGCGGTGGAGCCGCTCGGCGGTGACGATTGCCTGCACGTCCTTCGAGCAGCGCCCGACATCGTCGTTGATCAGCACATAATCATATTCCGCCCAATGGCCGATCTCCTGCGCCGCGCGGCGCATTCGGAAATCGATCACTTCTTCGCTGTCGGTGCCGCGATCATGGAGCCGCTGGGCGAGTTCGGGCATCGACGGCGGCAGGATGAAGATCCGCACCAGGTCGGTGCGGAAGGCGTATTCGAGCTGCTGGGTGCCCTGCCAGTCGATGTCGAACAAGATGTCGCGCCCGTCCTTGAGTGCTTCCTTGATCGGTTCCTTCGGGCTGCCGTAGCGATGATCGAAAACATAAGCCCATTCGGCAAATTCGTCGTCGGCAACCAGTTTCTCGAACGCGGCATCGTCGACGAAATGATAGTCTTTCCCGTCGACTTCACCGGGGCGCATCGGGCGGGTCGTGGCGCTGACCGACATGGTGATCGACGGATCGACCTCCATCAGCTTGCGGCTGATCGTGGTCTTGCCCGCGCCTGATGGCGACGACAGGACAATCAGCAGGCCGCGGCGGCTGCGATCGGGGGAGGGGCTGTCGATAGCGGGATCCATGGCCGCACTTGCCTTGGCGAGCCCGCATCCGTCAAGGCACGGACGATAAATGGTGCAGTGCAACAAAATGCTTGAAATCCTCGCTGCAACGCATTATTGTGCACTGCAGCAAAGGAATTCAGCCATGACCACCGACACCAATACACAGAAGATCGAAGCCAACGTCGAGAAGACCATCGCCGCCGTCACCACGCCGGTTACCACGGCGTCGACCACGGTCGCAAAGCCGGCTTCGAAGACTGCGGCCAAGACCGCCAAGCCGGCTCGCAAGGTTCGTGCCACGACTGCCAAGCGCCGCGCTCGTAAGGCTCCGGCCAAGCTCGCCGCAACCGTCAAGAAAATCACCAAGCGCAACGTCAAGTCGACCAAGCGCGTCGCCAAGGCAACTGTCGCTGCGGCCGCTACCCAGATCGAAAGGAATTCACCCATGGCTTATGATTTCACCAAGATGTTGGCTGGTTTCGAACTTCCCGCCGCCGACCGTTTCCAGACCATTTTCGCCGGTGCCGGCGAGCGCGGCCAGGACCTGGTTCGCAAGTCGCAGGAAGCTGCTAGCGAGATGACCGAGATCGCCAAGGCGAACCTCGAAGCGATCACCGAGGCCGGCCGTATCGCCGCCACCGGCGTTCGTTCGCTCGGCCAGGACGCGCTTGCCAGCGGCCGTGACGGCTTCGAGCAGGCTTCGGTTTCGCTCAAGACCCTTGCCGACGCCAAGTCGCCGACCGAGTTCTTTCAGCTCCAGTCGGAACTGGCACGCACTTCGTTCGACCGCATCGTCGCCGAAGGTTCGAAGTTCACCGAAGCGATGGTCAAGCTCGCTGGTGAAGCGGTTCAGCCGCTGTCGAACCGCGCGTCGATCAACGCCGAGCGTATCAACGAGCTTGCTGCCTAACCTCCCCTCCTAGTTAGGCAGTCCATGCGGCCGTCCCTTGATGGGGCGGCCGCATTTTTTTACGCCTGGTTTTGGGGCGTGAGGGTTGCGGCGGCTTTGCGCCATGCCATATCCTAGGGCTGACATGATTGACCTCGATCTGACCATGGCGCTTCCGCCCGGCCGCGATAACGGCACCGACGACGATTCCGAAACCGGAGTCGTCACTCGCACGCGCCCCAAGACCAAGCAGCCGAGCAATTACAAGGTGCTGCTGCTCAACGACGATTACACGCCGATGGAATTCGTCGTGCTTGTCCTGCAGCGCTTTTTCTCAATGGGAATTGAGGATGCCACGCGGGTCATGCTCGCGGTCCACCAGAAGGGCGTCGGGGTGTGCGGCGTGTTCACCTATGAAGTCGCCGAGACCAAGGTCAGCCAGATCATCGACTTCGCCCGCGAAAACCAGCACCCGCTCCAGGCGACGCTCGAGAAAGCGTGACATCTTGTGACTCGCCGCGCTTTCGCTAAAGCGCGGCATGGACTTCATTCGCATCACCGGCGGCAAGCGCCTTGAGGGGAAGATCCCCATTTCGGGCGCCAAGAATAGCGCGCTGACCCTGCTGCCGTGCGCTTTGCTCACCGCAGGCAAACTCACGCTTGGTAATCTTCCGCGTCTCGCCGACGTCGACAATTTCTCGCATTTGCTCAACGGACTCGGGGTCTCGACCAAGGTTGCGGGGGTCAAGAAGGGCGAATTCGGACGCAAGATGACGCTTGAGGCAAGCGACATCGCCTCGACCGTGGCGCCCTATGACATGGTGCGCAAGATGCGCGCTTCGATCCTGGTGCTCGGGCCGATGCTCGCGCGCGCCGGCGAATCGACCGTGTCGCTGCCCGGTGGCTGCGCGATCGGTGATCGGCCGATCGACCTACATCTACGGGCCCTGGAAGCGCTTGGCGCGAACATCGAACTGGCGGCGGGGTACGTCAAAGCCTCGGCCCCCAAGGGACGCCTTCCCGGCGGTGATTATACCTTCCCCGTGGTGTCGGTCGGTGCGACCGAAAATGCGCTGATGGCGGCGGTGCTGGCGACCGGCAAAAGTCACCTGTTCAATGCCGCGCGCGAGCCCGAGATTGTCGATCTGTGCAATTTGCTCGTCGCGATGGGCGGCAAGATTGATGGCATCGGCTCGTCGCATCTGACGATCGACGGGGTCGAGGGGCTCGACGGCTGCACCTATGATGTGATGCCCGACCGGATCGAGGCGGGAAGCTACGCCTGCGCCGCAGGGATTACCGGCGGATCGATCGAACTGGTCGGTGCTCGCCCGTCGGACATGCTGGCGATCACCAATGCCATCGCCGCGACCGGGTTGGCGATCGAGTTTACCGAAGGCGGGGTGAAGGTTTCGGCGAACCAGCCGCTGAAGCCACTGGCGGTCTCGACCGCGCCCTACCCGGGCTTTCCGACCGACATGCAGGCGCAGTTCATGGCAATGTTGACCGTCGCCGAGGGACAAAGCTTCTTCGAGGAAACAATCTTCGAAAATCGCTACATGCACGTCCCCGAATTGCGCCGCATGGGGGCAGAAATCGAGGTCCACGGGCGTTCGGCGATCGTCAAGGGCGGGGCTAGCCTGACCGGCGCGCAAGTCATGGCAACCGACCTTCGTGCCTCTATGAGCCTGGTGCTAGCGGGGCTTGCGGCCGAAGGTGAGACTGAAGTGCTGCGCGTTTACCACCTCGACCGCGGTTACGAACGGCTTGAAGAAAAGCTCCAGGCTGTCGGCGCCACGATCGAGCGGGTCGGCGCCGGCTAAGCCGCCACCGCCACCGCCGGATGGTCGTCGTTGGCCCCCTCATTCTTCTTCGCGACTGATCCCGTCACTCGTCGGGCGCGCTGGCCAAGCCGCCGCGCCAATGTGGCAGCGCGAAACTTGAGATAGTCGGTCATCGGCCGCAATCTGGTGATCCGCGCCACCACATAAACGCCGATGAAGGCGTCGACATAGACCGACATGTCGATCGCGGCGAGCAACGCCAGATCATATGGCAGTGTATAAGCGAACGCGAACACGAATATCGCGATCAGCGCCGCCTTGATGATCCGGTCTGCCCAACGTTTCAATTTCTGCTTCATCGGATTGCCCCCCGTTCAAGCTTAAGTGGGGCGTTTCCAGGCGATTGGAAGGGCCGTCAGAGCGTATCCAGTGCGTGGAGTAATATCCCGACCAGCCCGCCGACCAAGGTGCCGTTGATCCGGATATATTGCAGGTCGCGCCCGACCGCGGCTTCGAGCCGGTTGGTGATCGTCCGCGCATCCCAGCCGCGCACCGTCTCACTGACCAGTTTGACGATCGAGCTGCCGTAGCTCGCGGCCATCCCTGCCACCGCGCGGCGCGCGAACTGATTGATCGCATTGCGGATCCGCTCGTCTTTCTCCAGGCTCTGGCCCATCGATTTCAACACATCGCCGAGCTTGCCGGCCATCGCCGCGTCGGGATTGCGCGCGGCCTTGATCATCGCCTCGCGCCCCTTTTGCCATAGCGTATCGAGCCACAGTCCGACCGACTTATTGTCGAGCAGTTGCAGCTTCAGCTCCTCGACCCGCGCTTGGGTCTCGGGTCTGGTTTGAAGGTCATTGGCGAGATCGGCCAGCGCTTGCTCGATCCGGATTCGCACCGGATGTGCCGGGTCGGTGTGCATGTCGACCGTCAGCTTGCGCAGGCCGTCGATGATTGAATCCGACAGCTTGGAATCGACCCCGGCCAGTTTGAGTACCCAGTTGGTGCGCTTCTTGACCATCTCGCGGATCAGGCTTTCGTTGGCGTCGAGCGCCCGCGCGGTCCAGCGGATCGCGGCTTCGAGCATGGGCACGTGGCGGTCGTCGTTGATCGCCGACGCCAGCGCATGGCCGAGCAAAGGTGCAACCTCAGCCTGCCGCAGCCGCCCCGAAATCGCACTCTTGACCAACCCGCCCAGCCGCTCGTCATCAAGGCTTTCAAACAAATCGGCAATCAGCCGACTGGCACCCCGGCGGATGCGGGTTTCCTCCCCTTGCGGTGTCTGGAGAAAACGCCCTGCCGCGCCGGCCAGATCGATGTTGCGCATCCGCCGCGCAACCACCGGGGCGATGAGGAAATTCTCCTTGAGGAAATTGGCCAGCGCCTCGCCGATCCGATCCTTGTTGCGCGGGATGATCGCGGTGTGCGGGATCGGCAACCCGAGCGGGTGGCGGAAGAGTGCCGTCACCGCGAACCAATCGGCCAGGCCGCCGACCATCCCGGCCTCGGCGAACGCCTTGACCCATTGCAGCCCAGGATAGGCATGTTCAAACGTCCGCGCGGCGACGAAGATCACGGCCATCACCACGAGCAGGCCAGTGGCAGCGAGCTTCATCCCGCGCGTTCCGGGCTGCGACGGGTTGAATCGGGCAAGGTCGGGCACGCGGGTCATGCCCTCACCCTAGCGCCGCAGAAGCGTAAGTCACTCCGCCGGGAGCGGTCCCGCCATCGGCAAATGCTCTTCCTTATTGTCGACCAGCTTGCGAAACTTCTTGGCGACCCATTGCTCCATCTCGACCGCGATCGAGAAGTAAGCGGGAACCAGCAGCAGGGTGAGTGCGGTGGAGAAGATCAGCCCGCCGATCACCGTTACGCCCATCGGCGCTCGCCAGCTGCCGTCGCCGTTCAATGAAATGGCGATTGGCAGCATGCCCGCGACCATGGCAATGGTGGTCATTACAATCGGCTGGGCGCGCTTGTGTCCGGCCTCGGCGATTGCCTCGTTCTTCGACATTCCGTGGTCCATCATCTCGACCGCGAAATCGACCAGCAGGATCGAGTTCTTGGCCACGATCCCGAACAGCATCAGGATTCCGATCAGCACCGGCAGCGACACCGGATTGCCGGTCACAAGCAGCCCGACCGCGGCGCCTAGCGGGGCGAGCAGCAGCGATCCCATATTGACCAATGGCGAGAGGAAGCGGCGGTACAACAGGACCAGCACCGCGAACACCAGCAGCACGCCTGAGCCGAGGGCAATCGCGAAGTAGAACAGCAATTCGCGCTGCCATTTGCTGTCGCCGAGTTCGAGCTTCTGGACGCCTTCGGGCAGTTTCTTGACCGTTGGAAGCTCATCGATCTTCTTCCATGCGTCGCCCGACACCAGGCCCGGCGCCAAGTCGGCACCGACTGCAAGGCGGCGGATCTGGTTGCTCCGCTGGACCGAGGTCGGTCCCGAGCCGAAGCCGATGTCGGCCACCGCCTTTAACGGCACCGATCCACCCGATGCCGTCGGCACCGGAAGATTCTCCAGCACCGACAGATCGCGACGGCTATTCTCCGAGATCGACACCGTGATCGGCACCTGGCGGTCGGCGAGCGAGAATTTAGCGCTGTTCTGCGCGATATCGCCAAGTGTCGCGATGCGGATCGTCTGGCTCAGTGCCGACGTCGTCACGCCAAGGTCCGCAGCGAGATCGAAGCGCGGCTTGATGGTGATTTCGGGGCGCACCAGATCGCCGATCGGGCGCGGCGCGACCAATTGCGGAAGCGTCGCCATTTCCTCGGAAATCTTGTTCGCGGTGGCATTGAGCAATTCTGGATTGTCGCTGCCGAGGTACAACACGATGTCGCGCCCGCCACTGCCCGGACCACCGCCGCCCTGGCTCTGGAAATTGACGCGGGCGTCGGGGATTGCGGCGAGCTTGGGGGTCAGCCCGCGCTCGAACTCAGTCGACGTGACCTTGCGATCCTTCTTGAGCACGATGTTGAGGTTGCTGGCGCCGACGAATACCCGCTGGAACACGCGGTCGACCGCCGGATCGGCGCGGATCAAGGTGGCCACGCGGTCCGCGACCGCTTCGGTCTGCTTGAGCGTGGTGCCTGGCGGAACCCCGATCCGAACGCTTGAAAAATCGAGGTTGAGCGGCGGCTGGAACGACATCGACAAGCCCATGAACAAGGCGATCTGGATTACGAAGGCCGCCGTCCCGATGCCAACCATGGTCACCCGGTGATCGAGCTTGCGCGCTGTCCAGCGCTCGCCGCGATAATGGTAGAATGTGGCGAATCGCGTATCGAATAATCCGACCAACAAGCCAATCACTTTGCCCGAGACAATGAAGGCGGCGATCCCGCCGACCAGCGCGATCAGCACGTTGAGCGAGTTTGGCGAACCGAGCTTGCCGAGCAATTTGAATGCCGCGTAGCCAGCGCTGGCGAAGACCGCGGTCCGAAGCACGATCAACAGGGTGCCGCCGATATAATGATACCAGCGGGACGCAACCGGGCGCAGCGCCGCCAGCCGGACGTCGGCCTTCGACGTGTCGAGGCTCCAGTTCAGCACCGCCAGGTAGCGTTCCATAAACTTGCCCGACGCGTGTGGCGCTTCGCCATGAGCCTTAAGGAAATAGGCCGCGATCAATGGCGTGATCATGCGCGCAACGAACAGGCTCATCAGCACCGAGATTACCACGGTGTAACCGAAGCTCTTAAAGAACTGCCCCGAAATTCCGGGCATCAGCGCGACGGGCAGAAACACCGCGACAATCGCCATGGTGGTGGCAACTACCGCCAGGCCGATCTCGTCGGCGGCGTCCATCGACGCCTGATAGGCGGTCTTGCCCATCCGCATGTGCCTGACGATATTCTCGATCTCGACGATGGCATCGTCGACCAGCACGCCGGCGACCAGGCTCAGCGCGAGCAACGACAGGCCGTTGAGGGTGATCCCCATCAGGCTCATGAACCAGAAGGCAGGGATCGCCGACAACGGGATCGCGATCGCGGAAATCACCGTCGCGCGGAAATCGCGCAGGAACAGTAGGACGACGAGCACGGCGAGAACCGCGCCCTCGATCAGCCCTTCCATCGCGGAGGTATATTGCGCCTTGGTATAATCGACCTCATTGACGATCTCGACGAACCGCACGCGCGGGTCCGCCTTTTCAATCTTGCGCAGTTCTTTCCAGGCTTCGTCATAGGCGGTCACTTCCGACGCGCCCTTTGACCGCTGGACATTGAAACTGATCACCTGCCGCCCGTTCATCTTGGCGATGGTCCGCTGCTCGGAATAAGCGTCCTTGACCTCGCCTAGGTCGACCAGGCGAACGGTGCGCCCGCCGGGGACCGCAATCTGGGTTTGTGACAGGTCGAACGCGGTGCGGGCATTGCCGAGCACGCGGACCGATTGTTCGGATCCGGCAATCTCGGCGCGGCCGCCGGTGGCATTTAGGTTGGTCTGCCGCAGCTGCTGATTGACCGAGGCGGCGGTGATGCCCTGCGCCTGAAGCGCGGCGGGATCGAGGATGATGCGAATCTGCCGGTCGACGCCGCCCTCGCGGGCGACGGCGGCAATGCCCTCGACGCCAAGCAACTTCCGCGAGACATTGTTGTCGACGTACCACGACAATTCCTCGAGCGTCATGTCGGTGGTTTCGGCGGCGACGAACAGGATCGGGTCGCCGGCGAAATCGACGCGTGCAATCTGCGGCTCAAGGATGCCGTCTGGCAGGTCGCTACGGATCTGGGTGATCGCGTCACGCAGGTCATTGACCGCGCGGTCGGTCGGCGTGCCGATTTCAAACTGGACGAAGGTCTGCGAATTGCCCTCGCGGACCGAGCTGTTGATCTCATCGACCCCGTTGACCGAGCGCGCCGCGGCCTCGACCTTTTGCGTGATCTGGTTTTCCATCTCGGTCGGCGCGGCGCCGGGCTGCGAAATGACGATATTCGCGGCGGGAAAATCGATATCGGGGTTGTTGTTGACGTCCATCCCCATGAACGCGACGATCCCGGCTAGCATCAGGCCGATGAACAGTACGATCGGCGGGACCGGATTCTGGATGCACCAGGACGAGATGTTGCGGAAATTCATGGCACTCGCCTTGTTGGGGGCTTGTCGTACGTCTTAGCGGGCGGCCTGGCGCCGCGGCGAAACTTTTTGCCCCGGGTTGAGGAACGGACCGGCCGACAACACGACGGACTCTTGTCCCGACAGACCCTGGATGATGGTCACGCCCTGTCCGTCTACCGTGCCGATCTTGATGGCGCGGCGTTCGACCTGGTTCTTGGCATTGATGACGTAGACATAATTGCCCTGCTCGTCGCTCAGCACCGCGCTTTGCGGCAGCAGTGGCGCGGTGGTTGCGCCAGCCGAGATCTTGGCTTCGGCAAACCCGCCGGGGCGGATCGTCACGTCATAGGGCACCGAAATCCGCACTTCGCCTTGCCGGCTGACCGGATCGATCACCGGCGAGACGACCGATACGGAGCCCGAGAAGCTGCGGTCCGATCCGATCGGGGTGACTGACGCGGCCATCCCGGCGCGAACGAAGGCGAGATCCTGTTGCGACATGGCGGCGCGCATTTCCATCTCGCCGCCCTTGGCGAGCCGGAACAGCGCGGGCGAGCCGGCGGATACAATCTGTCCGACTTCGATATTGCGGGCGAGCACCAAGCCGCTCGTCG
>JBKJUB010000072.1:0-8009 GCA_046590765.1 Sphingomicrobium sp.
TTACGCCCCGCGCCGGGTGACCATCGCCCCCAATCAGCCACAAACGATCCGCATCGCTGCGCGCGCGCCTGCCGGGCTTGCCGATGGCGAATATCGTGCGCATTTGCTGTTCCGCGCAGTCCCGCCACCGCGTCCGGTCGCTCCGCCGACCCAGACCAAGGGCGTGTCATTCGAATTGATCCCGATTTACGGGGTCACCATCCCGGTGGTGGTCCGCCTCGGCAATCTCACGGCCAAGGTCGGGATTGCCAATGTCGCGCTCGCCAAGGTCGAGGGCAAGCCCGCGGTTTCGCTCGACCTGACTCGCGCTGGCGACCGCTCAGTGTTTGGCGATGTCCGGGTGTTCAAGGCCGGGGTCAAGGATCCGATCGCTATCCAGCGTGGGGTCGCGGTCTACACCGAAGTCACGACTCGCCACGTCGTCATTCCGCTCAATCCAGCGTTCACCGGTGCCGCTGCCGGTCAGGTGACGGTCGATTTCGTTGAAACCGGCGATGGCGGCCCAGTGGCGCTGGCCGAAACCAGGACGGTGCTGCGCTAGGCGGCGGAGGAACCGGGGCGCGCATCATGCGCAACATTGGCGATTGGGGGCGCGGCGCGCTCGCACTGGTGGCGCTGGCTTCGGCTGGCGCTGTTGGTGCGTGGGCCTCAGCCCCGGTTGCAGCGCCAGCCGGCTGGGTCGCCGACCCCGACGATCAGTTCCTGCTCGACGTCAACATCCGCCAGCAACGCCTTGGCGACGGCGTGCGGGCTTATGCAACGCCTGAAGGCACGTGCATCGTGTTCGGCGACTTTCTTACCGCGCTCGACGTGCCGATGAAGGTCAACCTTGAAGCTAAGACCGCCAGCGGCTGGGCATTCAGGGAAAACCACAAGATCGCGATCGACCGCAGCGCCGGCCAGGTCCGCTTCGGCGCAGCGACCGAAAAGCTCGCCAGCGGCGCGGTCCGCGACGTTCCGGAGGGGTGGTGCATCGATTCGGCGTCGCTGACCCGCTGGTTTGGGATAAAGGTCACCCCGCGCACCAACGGCTCGGCGCTGATCCTTGAATCCGAAGCCAAATTGCCGGTCGAACTCGCTGCCGAGCGTCGCCGCCGTGCGGCGCAGATCAAGCGCAACGCCGCCATCGAACTGTCTTCCTTGCCCCAGATTCGCTTGCCCTATCGTCTATGGCGCGCCCCGGCGCTCGACTTTGTCGTCAGCGGCGGGCTGACCTATCGCGCCGCCACCGGGACGCGCGTCGATCGCCACGCTGCGGTCTATGCGGCGGGTGAAATCGTGCAATTGTCATACAACGCCCAGCTCTCGACCGACGACAAAGGCAAATTGCAGTCGGCCCGCCTGCGCGCCTTCCGATCGGATCCCGACGGTGGCTTGCTCGGCCCGCTCAATGCCACCCATTTCGAATTTGGCGATGTCGCCAGCTTCAGCAGCCGCTTGCTCGGCGCCAGTGCCAATGGCCGCGGGGTTGCGGTGACCAACCAGCCACTGGTGACCCCCTCGGCGTTCGACCGCACCCGCTTCGAAGGCGATTTGCCCGTCGGGTGGGAAGCGGAATTGTATCGCAACGGCCAGCTGCTCGGGTTTGCCGAGACCGGGGCCGACCAGCGCTATCATTTTGACGACGTGCAATTGCTCTACGGTGAAAATCGCGTCGAAATCGTCCTTTACGGCCCGCAAGGCCAGGTCCGGGCCCGCACCGAGATGGTCAATGTCGGGCAGGATAATGTCCCGCCGGGCAAGACCTATTATTGGGCGGGGATCAACCAGCCGGGCCGCGATCTGGTCAGTTTCATCGCCCGGCCCGACGGCACCACCACGCCCAAGGCGCAGGCGACGCTGGCGCTGGCCCACGGCATCGATCAGCGCACCTCGGTCGGGGTGACCGTCCAGGCGGTCCAGCTCGACGATGAGCGGCTGACCTATGTCGAAGGCAGCGTCCGCCGCTCGATCGGCGCTGCGTTGGTCGAAGTCGCGGTCGCGCGTGACACCAAGGGCGGGCTTGCGGCGCGCGCGCAGATGCTGACCAAGATCGGCGCGGTCAATCTCAGCGCCGAAGCCATCATGACTCAGGATTTCCGCCTCAACGGACTTGAACGGCAGAGCATTCGCGAAGCGCGCTTTGCGCTCGACGCCCCGGTCAAGCTCGGGCGGACGTTGGTCCCGATCCACGGCGACATGCGCTACACGCAGCGCCCCGACGGCAGCAGCCAGCTTGAGGCAGCGGCGAGATTATCCAGCCATATCGACCGCTTCAACCTGGCGGGTGATCTTCGTTACCGACGCCAATGGGGCACCAGCGGCGGTGGCCACGACCCACCGGCCGAGCTAGAGAGCAATTTGATCGCCTCGGGCCGGGTCGGCGCGGTGCGGATCCGTGGCTCGGGCGCGTGGCAGATCTCGCCCCACGCCCGCTTCAAGACCGCCGAACTGTCGGCTTACTGGTCGGCCTCCGAAAGGGCCGATTTCGAAGGCGCGATCGCGTATGATGCACAAACCCGTCTCGCGCGTGCCCGGGTGACCCATATCCGCCGGTTCGAGACAATGGCGGTCGCATTGACTGGCGAAGCGGCGACCGATGGCTCCGTCGCGCTCGGCTTCAACCTCAATTTCTCGCTCGATTCGAGCCGCCACGGCCTGTCGCTGTCGCGCCAGCAGCTCGCCACCGCCGGCGCGGTCCGCGCGACCGTGTTTCGCGACCTCAATGACAATGGCCGCCATGACGTGGATGAACCCTTTGAAAAGGGCGCATTAATCACCACCGGCTCGCGCCTGTCAGAGCGCATGACCGACGCCCAGGGCAAGGTGCTGATCGCCGGGCTGACCAATTACGTCCCGGTTTCGGTCGGAATCGACACATCGAGCCTCGGCGATCCGACGCTCGCGCCGCGCAAGGCACTGCAAGTCGTCACTCCCCGTCCCGGGATCGCCGCCGATGTCGAGATTGCACTGGTCGGTGCGGGCGACATCGAAGGCGCGGTGGTCAAGGACGGCGGCGAGGGGTTCGAAGGGCTCGATCTCGAACTGGTCGACGCCTCGGGTAAGGTGCTCGCCACCACCCGCTCCGATTATGACGGCTTCTTTCTGTTCGAACGCGTGACCTACGGCCATTACACCGTGCGGATTTCCGCCGCGAGCGCGAGGATCGCCAAGGTTTCAACCGAAATCGGCCTCGGCGCGACTATCAGCGCTGAGGCGCCGGTCGCTCGACTCGGCGCGGCAAGGGTCTCGAAAGTCCCGGAAATCGCCCAAATTCCGGCCATCGGCGAAACCGCGCAAACCAGCTTGCGCTGATCTCCACGCTATTGCGAACCATTATCGGATGGAGGTCGACAGCGACCCGCCGGATCGCCGTTCATGGCCAGGATGGTGCGGTCGAGAAGACTCGAACTTCCACGGGCTTTCGCCCACAACGACCTCAACGTTGCGCGTCTACCAGTTCCGCCACGACCGCATCGTGAAAAGCGACCGGAAATTCTCCCCGTCGCCCTGGCAAGGCGCGGCCTCTAGCAAAGCCCCCTGACCCGCGCAACCGCCCGCCGTCAGTCCCGCTGCGGGACAATGGTAAAGACGCTGTTTACCATCCCCGTCGCCCGCGCTAGCTGGAGCAATGATCGCGGCCCTTTTCGCTCTGACAAGCCTCGCCTCAATCCCGCAGGCAACGCGCATGCCGCCGCGCGTCACCGCCACTGCCAGCGTCCGGATAATCGCCGCAGCGCGCATCCATTTCGACCGCGCCAACCCGCGCTTGGTCCGCGCAGCGGTCCACGTCGATGGTGCCCGCCGCCCCGCTTATCTGGTCGAATTCGAGTAATTACCGAAGGTTAAGCCGGCCCGCCAAGCCGCACGCGGATATGCTTGCCGCCATCGGGCACATCGACCTCGGCGCTGTTGAAGCTCGCGCTCTTGTTCGGCTCGAGGCTCGCCGCCGGGGGCGAGATTGTCCAGCGATAGACGACATGCTTGGCGGCATCGAGCAACTCGGCCTGGATCGGGGGCACCGGCTGGCGGTCGTCGGTCGGGTTGACGATCCGCCCGCTCAGCGTGAACAAATTATTGCCGCTGGCCAATTTCTGGCTGTTCTGGTTGGTCAGCACGACATCGAGCTGCGATGCCCCCGCCGACGCAATCCCGACCCGCGCCTTCATCTCGGCCGGGGCGAGAAACCAGAAAGCGATGGCTGCCAGCGCGACGATCAATATTAACAGCAATAGCAATGGCCATTTGCGCTTGGGCTCATCGTCGATTGGCTCATGATCGTAAAATGGTTCGAAATCATCTTCGGCTACTGCCACCGGTTCAGCAGCGATAGTGGCTTCGTCCCACGCCGCGGCGGGTTCGACCGGTGCCCATTGGCGATCATCGGCGGGCGGCGGTGCCAGCGGCGGCGGCGGCGCATCGACGCCATCGGCAATCACCGGCTCGTCGACCCGCGGCTGGCTCCACGCCGCAGCGACCTCTTCCGGATGCGCGTCGACCACCGGCTCTTCAGCCACCGCCGCGGCGGCCTCCGACGCCTCGCGGTCCTGGTGCCAGCTATGCTTGCACGATGCACAGCGAACCTGGCGTCCGGCGGGCGGGATCGCGCCATCCTTGACGACATATTTGGTGCTGCAGGCGGGGCAGGTCAGGATCATCAGGGTAAGCGGCCTTCCCGCAAATAAAGCTGTCTCGATAAACAGCATGTCGCCGCCATTGGCAAGGCAGGCGTCCGTGTGTCAGTTAAGGGCAGTTAACGCCGGGCGAATGGCCGCCCTTGGGGGAAATCAAACTGTCGACGATCGTCGAATTCGACCGGGTGGGATTGCGCTACGGCACGGGTGCCGAGGTGTTGCGCGATCTCGACTTCCGGCTGGCGCGTGGCGGCTTCTACTTTCTCACCGGCCCGTCGGGCGCGGGCAAGACCAGCCTGCTCAAACTCCTCTATCTTGCCCAGCGCCCGACGCGCGGCCGGATCCGTTTGTTCGATGAGGAACTTGGCGACCTGCCGCGTGAGGCGATGCCCGGCTTCCGCCGCCGGATCGGGGTGATCTACCAGGATTTCCGCCTGATCCGTCATTTGACCGCGTTCGACAATGTCGCGCTTCCACTGCGTATCGCCGGGGCCGACGGGGTCGATGTCGAAGGCCCGGTGCGTGAGATGCTCGCCTGGGTCGGGCTTGCCGATCGCGCCAGCGCCACCCCGCCGACCTTGTCGGGCGGCGAGCAGCAGCGCCTCGCGATCGCCCGCGCGGTCATTGCGCGGCCCGAATTGCTGGTCGCCGATGAACCGACCGGCAACGTCGATGCGGAGATGGCGGCGCGGATCATTCATCTGCTGACCGCGCTCAATCGGCTCGGCACGACGATCATCATCGCCACCCATGACCTATCACTGATCGCCGCAACCCCGGGGGCCGACATGCTCCGGCTCGACAATGGCGCGATGGTCGACCCGACCGGATCGCTGCGCCATCCCCCGCGCAGCGCGGATGGAGGCGCCTGATGCTCGGGATGATCGCCGCCACCCCCGCCGAACGTCGCCTGATCCCCGGCGGTCGTCTCCAGGGACCAACGCCCTACGTCATCGCGATCATGATGTTCGTGATGGTGGTGATCGGCGCTGCCGGACTCGCCCTGCTCGGATCGGCGCGGGTCGTCGCGGCCGGGGTGCAGAACCGTTACTCGGTCGAGATTGCCGACGGTGCGTCCAAAGCCGCCGCCGCAACGCAATTGCTCGCCACCTCGCCCGGCGTGACGGCGATTCGCCCGGTCCCCGAACAGGACATGCGCGATATCCTTGGCCGCTGGCTTGGTCCCGATGGCGCGACCGCCGACTTGCCGCTCCCGGCGATGATCGACGTCGATCTAGCGCCCGGCACGAACGCCGCCGCCATCGCGAAACGGATCGAACAGGCGATCCCCGGCGCGCGCTTCGTTGCGCATCAGGAATCGCTCGGCCCCGTGCTCCGCGCGGTCCGCGCGTTGAGCTGGTTGTCGCTGATCCTCGTCCTGCTGATCGCGCTCGCCACAGCCGCTGCGGTGGTGCTCGCGGCGCGCGGGACGCTCGATACTCACCGCTCGACGATCGACGTGCTCCACGGCATCGGCGCGACCGACGATCAGGTTGCACGCCTGTTCCAGCGCAAGATCGCGCTCGACGCGCTGACCGGCGGCACCGCCGGCGCCGCGCTCGCCGGCATCGTCTTGCTGCTCATCGCCGGCGGCGGCTCGCATTGGCTGGCGGATCTCACTGGTGGGTCGTTGCTCGGCACCGGCGATATTTTGCTGCTCGCATCGCTGCCAATCCTCGCCACCGTTCTGGCCACCATTGTCGCCCGGCTCGCGATCATCAAAGCGCTGGGGACCAGTCTGTGATTCTCCGCTTCACCGCTTTGCTGGCGATCCTCTACGCGCTCGGCTTCCTGCTGTTCGGTGTAACCCTCGCCGATTCGGCAGGCGCAGACACGCCAGGGGTCGATGCGATCGTCGTCCTGACCGGCGGGGAGGGACGGATCGAATATGGCATTGCCTTGCTCGGCAAGGGGATCGGCAAGCGGATGCTGATCGCCGGGGCTGATCCGGCAGTGACCAAATATGACCTCTTCATCCGCCTCAAGGGCCATCGCCGGCTAATCGATTGCTGTGTCGATCTGGGGTCGGAATCGGTCGATACCCGCTCGAATGCGGAGGAAGCGCGGCGCTGGCTCGCCAAGCGAAACTATCGCTCGGCGCGGCTCATCACCAGCGATTGGCACATGCGCCGCGCGGCCTATGAATTCGACCACCAGCTCGGCGGCAAGGTGGCAATCGTCCCCGATGCGGTCAAAAGCGAGCCCAAGTTCATGACCCTGTTCACCGAATATAATAAGTACATCCTGCGCCGCATGGCGGTGTGGCTCGATATCTGATGGCCGCCTTGCGCACCATGCTGTTCAATATCTTGTTCGTGATCGAGACGGCTTATTACGTGCTCAGCGTGATCGTCGTTTCGCCGTTCGGCAATCGCCCCGTGCGGCGCCAGGTCCACGCCTGGTCGGCAGGGCATTTTTGGCTCGTCCAGCATGTCCTCGGCATCCGCTTCAGTTGGGATGGCGAGATCCCGGCCGGTCCTTATCTCATCGCGGTCAAGCATCAGGCGATGGTCGAGGCGGTCGACACCTTGCGTTTCGCGCGTACCCCGGTGGTGGTGATGAAGCGCGAACTGACCGTCATCCCGTTTTTCGGCTGGGTCTGCCTTCGCTACGGGGTGATCGGGGTCGATCGCGATGCGGGTGCCGGGGCGCTCCGGGCGATGATGGTCGCGGCCAAGGCAGCGATTGCCGGGGGCCGCCCGGTGCTGATCTTTCCCGAGGGAACGCGCGTCGCGCCGGGCGAATCGCCGCCGCTCCAGCCGGGCTTTGCCGGCCTGTACCGCGCGCTCGGCCTCCCGGTGGTGCCGATCGCGCAGGACAGCGGCCGGTTATGGCCGCGCAAGGGACCGAAGCGCTCGGGCACGATCCACTTCAAGGTTGGCGAAATCATCCCGCCGGGGTTGAAGCGCGACGATGTCGAAGCCCGCGTCCACGCCGCGATCAACGCGCTGAATTAAGTCCGCAGGGTCGCGCCCAGTTTGGCGGCGGCGGCAATGATCTTGGCTGACACCTCGCCTATTTCGGCATCGGTCAGGCTCTTGTCGGTCGGCTGCAGCGTGATCTCGACCGCCAGGCTCAACCCGGCCTCGCCTTGATAGCGGTCGAACACCCTCGCGGCCGTAATCAGCGCTTTATCCGCGCCCTTCGCCGCGCGCACCAGCGCATCGGCCGCCAACTCGCTTGGCACCATGAACGCAAAGTCGCGGGTCAGCGACTGCAGCGCTGGCGGGGCAAACGCCGGACGGGCGCGCTCGCTGTTTCGCGGCGCCGGGATCATGTCGAGATAAAGCTCCGCAGCGACCAGATTGGCGGGTGCGTCGAGCACCTTGGCGATCCGCGGATGCAATTCCCCGAACGTCGCTAACACTTTGCTTCCAAGCGATAATTTCGCCGATC
>JBKJUB010000095.1:0-9350 GCA_046590765.1 Sphingomicrobium sp.
GCCAAGTCGGCATTCATCACGTCGATCCCGCCTTCGATCCGCGCCACCTGCCCCGCCGTGATGCGGAGCGCGCCGTCAATTCCGTCAGGGGTCGCCAAGTCTGCACCGAGGTCGAACATTTCGTTCTGGATCAGCCGCAGCCGGTCGGCCATGATCTCATGCTCGTCGTCGAGCGCGGCAATCGCCACGCCGATGAAACTGTTGGCCTCATCGACCTCGCCGATCGCGGTGAGGCGAAGCCCGGCCTTCGACGTGCGGCTGCCGTCGACCAGCCCCGAACTGCCGTCATCCCCGGTGCGGGTGTAAATCTTGTTGAGCTTGACCATCGGTCGAGATGCGGAGCGTCAGCCCCGACCGCCGCCGGCGGCCATCAGGATGATCACCACGATCACGATCGCGATGCCCTGGAACAACACGCGTTTCTGCATGTAATTTTGCTGGATCGCACCGGAGGCGTCTTTGCCGTTGGCCATTGAAATGACCCCGCGGACGAGGACGTAAGCGGTCGCGCCCATGGCGACGACGAGGGCGATGATCAGGAGCGTGTTCATGAATGCCTATCTAGGCAAGGATGAAGCGGAATTCTAGGGGAAGTTCGCCGCGCCCCAACGCCGCCGCGAGCGCCAGCCCGTCGCCCCCCGCGGCGCGCATCGCCGCCAGCGTCGGCGCCAAGTCGCGCTTGGCCAGCCGCCGCCCGTCGTCATGTGCAACCAGCGGGTGGTGGAGGTAGCTCGGCTCGGTCAGGTCGAACAGCATTTGCAACAGGCGCTGCACCGGGGTCGAACACCGCAAGTCCGCTCCGCGCACCACCAAATCAACCCCGCTCGCTGCATCATCAACCACGCAGGCAAGATGGTAAGCGGCGGGCGCATCCTTGCGGGCGAGGATCACGTCGTCGATTGCGCCCGCCTCGAACCGCGTCCCGTCATGTTCAGTCCATGAAGGCGAACCCGTGATCGCCAACGCCTTGGCGCTATCGAGCCGCCAGCTATGCGCCGCCGCCGCCCGCCGCGCCGGGTCGTCGACCAGCCTGCGACACGTCCCCGGATAAATCGGCCCTCCGATGCCATGCGGCGCGCTCATCGCCGCAGAGATATCGGCGCGGGTGCAAAAGCAGGGGTAGACCAGTTCCATCCCTTGCAATCGCTTCAGTGCGTTGGCGTAAAGCGCGGTTCGCGCAGACTGAACCAGCACCTCGCCATCCCATGCAATGCCGAGCCAGTGCAGATTTTCATAGATCGCATCGACAAATTCCGCGCGGCACCGGCCCGCATCGAGATCCTCGATCCGCAAGCGGAAGGGCGAACCAGCAGCGCGTCCGACGACTGCGGAGTAAGCGTGGCCGAGGTGGAGCAAGCCCGAGGGTGATGGGGCGAAGCGGCTGATCATCATTCCTTCCCAGCGTGGGGAGGTGGCAGCGTAGCTGACGGAGGGGGCTTTCCGGGTGGGCACCCCCCTCCACCATGTTTCACTGGTCCCCCTCCCCGGTACGGGGAGGAATATTCTTGACCGCGACTCTGCAATGGTTGATTCATGCAATTGTCACGCTGGCTTGGCATCCAGCTGGTCACAAGGGAAGCGGCCTGGAATGGCCTCTCCACCTTGCGTGCGACGGGGCCGGGGGAGAGCCGTTCGGGCAACCGAACGAAAGGCTGTCGCGCTCGTGTATCATTCCGACCTCATCCGCCATCCCGATGGCTGCCCAGCGCTGGTGCTCAATGCCGATTATACGCCCTTGAGCTATTACCCCTTGAGCCTGTGGCCGTGGCAAACCGCGGTCAAGGCGATGTTCCTCGAACGGGTCGATGTCGTCGCGCATTACGACCGCGAGGTGCACAGCCCGTCCCATACGCTCAAATTGCCGTCGGTAATCGCACTGCGCTCGTTCGTTCGGCCCAACGAATATCCCGCCTTCACGCGGTTCAACCTGTTCCTGCGCGATCGCTTCCTGTGCGTCTATTGCGGCAGCCACAAGGAATTGACCTTCGACCATGTCGTCCCGCGCGCGCAGGGCGGGCGGACCACGTGGGAGAATGTCGCCACTGCCTGTGCGCCCTGCAACCTCAGGAAAGGTGGCCGCACCCCGCGCCAGGCGAGCATGCCGATCCACCGCGAACCGATCCGCCCGACCAGCTGGCAATTGCAGGACCACGGCAAAAGCTTCCCGCCCAATTACCTCCACCGCAGTTGGCGGGATTATCTGTACTGGGATATCGAGCTGGAGGCATAGCGGTCGGTCGGCACCGCGCGGCGCCCACCTGCCGGCTTCAGTCGACGGGCTTGAAAATGTGGCCATAACCCCAGTCATGTTGCTGCTCATCGATGTTGAGCGTGCGGCCTTCGGCGTCGAGCTTGATCAGCACCGAATGGCCATAGCCGACCGAATAATCGAGCAACCTAATCTCCTCGGGCACCGCGACGATGACCACCGACCCGATCTCGTCGGGGTCCTCGAGCCGCTTGAGCGCGGGGCGCTTTTCGAGCAGCAGGCCGATCGCCTTGCGCCGTTCCGCGGGGTCGTCGACCATGTGCGCGCGTGCCTTGATAGCCAGTGCGCGAATGCTCGACGGGTCAATCACGTCGCGCCCGATCGCGAGCGACACCCGGTCGTCGCGTTCGATATCAATCAATTTCTGGCTGTTGTGCGCGACCACGAAGTAGATTCGCGCATCGGTACTGGCGATCCCGACCATGGTGCAATGCGGCCAGCCATCGGGGTCAGCCGTCGCCAGTGACGCGAGCCGGTTGTCGCGCAATATCTCGATTACCTTGTCAAGCATCATCGCCCTTTCTCGGGAGAGCATCGGGGGCGAGCCTAGCAGGTTGATTAGCGACTGTCCGATTTCGAGCGATCGTGCGGCGAGACAATGGGGACGGACGATTTAATGCGGGGGCGAACGTCTTCTCCATGAACGGTCGCTACGCTCGCAATGACGAAAGGGCCGTACGGATCACGCCGCCAATTTCCGGATCGTCCAGGCCAAGCGCCAAGTTCGCCAGCACGAACCCCAATTTGTCGCCGCAATCGTGCCGCACTGCGTCGACCGTCACGGCGTGAAACGCTTGCGTGCCGATCAGTTTGGCCATCGCGTCGGTCAGCTGGATTTCGCCGCCTGATCCGGGTTCCTGCGCATCGAGGATCGCCATGATTTCGGGCTGCAGGATGTAGCGGCCGATGACGCCCAGTCGCGACGGGGCGTCGGCGGGGGCGGGTTTTTCGACCAGGCCGAGGACTTCGGTGCGGTTGCGGTCGACCGCGCCCGGGGTGATGATGCCATAGCTCGCCGTCCGCTCGGCTGCGACTAACTCGGCGCAGACGATATTGCCGCCCAGCTCATTGTACGCCTCGACCATCTGCTTGAGCGCGCCCGGGGTTCCGGCCATCAGATCGTCGGGCAGCAGCACCGCGAACGGCGCGTCGCCGGTGATATGCCGCGCGCACCACACTGCATGGCCGAGCCCGAGCGGTTGTTGCTGGCGGACGCTGACGATCTCGCCGAAGCCGGTCCGCGCCGCGTCCAGCGCATGGAGGCTCTTGCCGCGCCCGCGCATCGTCGCTTCCAGCTCGAAGCCGATGTCGAAATGATCCTCCAGCGCGCCTTTGCCGCGGCCGGTGACGAAGATCATCTGTTCAATTCCCGCCGCGCGCGCCTCCTCGACCGCGTATTGGATCAGCGGCTTGTCGACGATGGTCAGCATTTCCTTGGGGGTCGACTTGGTCGCGGGCAGAAGGCGCGTGCCGAGGCCAGCCACCGGGAAAACGGCTTTGCGAACCGGGCGAATGGTCATTTGGGGTCGCTCAGCGTCGGCTTCTCCGACGATGTCGGCTCGGCAGTGTTGGGCAATGGCGCGGCACCACCGTCGGGTGGCGGCAGGTCGAAACGGTCGGCCTTGCGCGGGACCGACTTCTTCAAAATTTCGTCGACCCGCTCGGGGTGCGAATCGACCCTTGGGGTGAGCAATTCCTCGGCGGTAGGCGTCGTCTGCGCCATCGCCGGCTTGACCGGGAGCGCCTCGCCTTTGGGCGGACGCAGCGGACCGAGCGTTCCGCAGCCGGTCAGCATAAGGGCTGCAACAAGGATCGCGATACGCTTCATGCTCGACTCCGGCGCGCCGCCCGCGCGGCGGCAATCGCTTCTGCTACCCTGATCGGTGCGGTCCCGCCAGCCGAGGTGCGCGATGCCACCGATGCCTCGACCGACAGCCGGGGCAGCGCCGCCTCGGCAATGCGCGGGTCGATTGCCTGAAGCTCGGCCAGGCTGAGCTCATCGAGCGCCTTGCCGCTGGCCTCGGCCGCAGCCACCGCGCTGCCCGCAATATGATGCGCCTCGCGGAACGGGACCCCGGCTTCGCCCGCCAGCCAGTCGGCCAGATCGGTCGCGGTGGCGTGACCGGCAGCGGCGGCAGCGCGCATCTTGTCGGGCACGAAGACGAGGTCGGCGATCATTCCCGCCATCGCAGCCAGCCCCAGCGTGAGATGGTCGTGGGCGGCGAACAAGGGCGGCTTATCCTCCTGCAGATCCTTGGAATAAGCCAGCGGCAGGCCTTTCAGCAGCACCAGCAGCGAGAGCAAATTCGAGATGATGCCCGCACTGTGCCCGCGCACCAGTTCGGCCGCGTCGGGGTTGCGCTTGTTGGGCATGATCGAACTTCCGGTCGACCAGGCGTCGGGCAAATGCACGAACCCGAACATCGGGCTCGCCCACAAGATGATCTCCTCCGCCAGCCGCGACAGATGAATCGAGGTCACCGCCGCGGCGTGGAGATAATCGACCACGAAATCGCGATCGCTGACCGCGTCGAGGCTGTTGGCGGTCGGCCGGTCGAACCCCAGCGCCGCCGCCACATGGTCGCGATCGAGATCGAACCCGGTCCCGGCCAGCGCGGCGCTGCCCAACGGCAGCTCGTTCATCCGCACCCGCGCATCGGCAAAGCGGCTGCGGTCGCGGCCAAGCATCGCGACATAGGCCATGAGGTGGTGGCCAAGCGTCACCGGCTGGCCCGACTGGAGGTGCGTGAACCCCGGCATGACGGTCGAGACATTTTGCTCGGCGCGGGTCAGCAACGCCTCCTCCAGTGCGTCGATCCCGGCCAGCGCCCGGTCGAGCGCGCCGCGCACGAAAAGCTTGAAGTCGGTCGCGACCTGGTCGTTGCGCGACCGCGCGGTGTGGAGCTTGCCCGCGACCGGCCCGATCAATTCGGTCAGCCGATGCTCGACATGCATGTGGATGTCTTCGAGGCTCGAATCCTCGACCAGTTTCCCGTCGGTATATTCCGCCGCGACGCGATCGAGCCCGGCGCCAATCGTCGTCGCTTCCTCGCCCGTCAAAATGCCCTGCGCCCCGAGCATCGCGGCATGGGCCTTTGACGCGGCGATATCCTCGCGCCATAGCCTTTTGTCGACCGCGATCGAGGCATTGATCTCGCGCATCACCGCGGCCGGGCCGCCGTCAAAGCGCCCGCCCCACATCGGATTGGAACTGCCAGTGCCTGTATCGCTGCGGCTGATCGTCTTGCTCCTCATCGGCGTGCTCGCCGCCGGCTGCGATAGGCAAAAGGCCGATGCGCCTCAAGCACAAGCCGCCAATGACGCCGCGCCGGCCGCAACCGGCAAGGGCGTCGATCGCAGCCACAAGGGCGAGGCAGCGCCCGCGGCGATGTTCAAGAACCCCGACGATGGCGACTTCAGCATCGCCAAGTTCAAAGGCGTTCCGGTGCTCGTCAACCTGTGGGCCAGTTGGTGCGCGCCCTGCGTCAAGGAACTGCCGACATTGGGCAAGCTTGAGGCCGCACAGGCCGCCGATGGCAAACTGGCGGTGATCGCGGTCAGCCAGGATAGCGCGCACAAGGGCTCGGTCGATGCGTTCCTGACGGAGAAGAAGATCGGCAAGTTTGCTGCTTTTCGCGATCCCGACATGGCGCTGACCAGCGCGCTCGGGGTGCAGATCATGCCGACCACGATCCTTTACGATTCCGCCGGCAAGGAGGTGTGGCGCTTCACCGGGGATCTGGATTGGACCGGGACAGAAGCGACGAAGCTGCTTGCCGAAGCGCAATAAACGCCGAGCCTATCGCGCAGAGGGCAGTTTGACCTGGAATAAAGTCGGCCAATTCTTGCCAGTAATGAACAGCCGACCCTTGACCTTGTCATAGGCGATCCCGTTGGGCACCGAATCGCGGTCGGTCGCGCCGACCTGCTTCACGATTGCGCCAAGGTCGATGAGGGCTTTGACGCGGCCGGTCGCCGGGTCGATCCGGGCGATGAAATTGGTCATCCAGATATTGGCCAAAATCTCGCCGCGGACATATTCCAGCTCGTTGATCATCCGCACCGGCTGGCCGTTGGCGGTGACATTGAGGGTGCGGACGACCTTCAGGCTCGCCGGGTCGAGGAAGCGAAGCACAGACGTGCCGTCGGACAATATGATGTTGCGGCCATCGTGAGTCATCGACCAGCCTTCGCCGGTGTAGCGGAAGGTGCCAAGCTTGCGGAATGTCTTCAATGACCAGCGCGTGCCGACACCGCCGTGCCAGATCACGCCCAGCAATTGATCATTCCAGTCGACGATCCCCTCGCCGAACACGCCCGGTGGCAGGGTGATGCTCCGCAGCGTTCGGCCGGTGACGAGGTTAGTCTTGCGGATGAACGACTGACCTTCGCGGCCCGTGCTTTCGTAGAGGAAGCCGTCGCGGAACAGCAGGCCTTCGGTGAACGCGTCGGTGGCGTGCGGGTAGGTGCGAATGATTTGCGCTGCCTCTACCGGGATCGCCGCCTTCGCGGCCACCGGGACAAGCGCGAGCATCGCCGCGAGGATCAGGCCAATCCCGCGCATCAGTCGCGCAGCAGCTCGTTGATGCCGGTCTTGCTGCGGGTTTTCGCGTCGACCGTCTTGACGATCACCGCGCAGGCCAGGCTCGGGCAGCCATCCTTGGCGGGAAGCGTGCCGGGGACGACCACCGAATAAGCGGGGACGCGGCCGTACATCACCTCGCCGGTCGCGCGATCGACGATCTTGGTCGACGCGCCGAGGAACACGCCCATCGAGATCACCGCGCCGCGCTCGACCACCACGCCCTCGGCGACTTCAGACCTGGCCCCGATGAAGCAATCATCCTCGATGATCACCGGCCCCGCCTGCAATGGCTCGAGCACCCCGCCGATCCCGGTCCCGCCCGAGATATGGACGTTGCGGCCGATCTGGGCGCAGCTTCCGACCGTCGCCCAGGTGTCGATCATCGCCCCCTCGCCGACATAAGCGCCAAGGTTGACGAAGCTTGGCATCAGCACCGCATTGGGGGCGATAAAGGCGCCCTTGCGGACGATCGCGCCGGGCACCGCGCGGAACCCCGCCGCGGCGAATTTCGCCGCGTCCCAGCCGGCGAACTTGCTCGGCACCTTGTCCCACCATACCGCGCCGCCGGGGCCGCCGGGAATTTCGGCCATCGCGTTGAGGCGGAATGACAGCAAAACCGCTTTCTTGAGCCACTGATTGACCTGCCAGCCGCCGTCGACCGGCTCGGCCACTCGCGCTTGACCCGAATCGAGCAGCTCGAGCGCGGCCTCAACCGAATCTCGCACCTCGCCCGTCGTGGCCGCGCTGATCGTATCGCGCTGCTCCCAGGCTTGGTCGATCACGCGTTGGAGTTGCTCGGTCATTGGTCACTTCCTTGCAAAATAGCTTGAAGCCAGTCGCCGACGTCGCTGATGACATGGTCGATGGCCGCGGGGTCGGAGTCATGATCGCCGTGGTCGGAGCCATTGTCGACCCACACCGTGGTCATGCCGAGCGCCTTGGCGGGCTTGAGGTTCTTGGCCATGTCCTCGACCAGCACCGCCCGAGCCGGGTCGATATCGAACCGCTCGACCAGCAAGCGATAGCCGTGCGCGTCGGGCTTGGGGAGATAATCGCAGGCGTGGATGTCGATCAGCCCATGAAACTGGTCGCCGATCCCGATCGCACTCAGCACGCGCCCGGCATAATCGGCATCGCCATTGGTGAACACGAACTTGCGCCCAGGCAGCGCGCTTAGCCCGCGCGCCAGTTGTTCGTTGGGCGCGACCCGGTCCATTTCGATCGCGTGGACATCGTCGAGGAAATGCTTCGGGTCGACGTCGTGATGCTTCATCAGCCCGGCCAGCGTCGTGCCATGATCGCGGAAGTAGGATTTCTGCACCCGCCGCGCCTCGACCGCATCGTCGCTCCCCGTCACCCGCCCGACATAAGCGGTCATCCGCGCATCGATCAGGTCGAACAGCCGGGTCGATGCCGGGTACAGCGTATTATCGAGGTCGAAGATCCAGTCGTCGACATGGGCGAAGCGCGGGTCCATCGCTGCGCCGCCTAGCGTGGAAAGGGTTGCGGTTAAACCCTAGCGCGCCCGCCCGATCCCCGGGATCAGCATCCCGACCCGCTTTCGATAATCGTCATAGGCCGACCCGAAATAGTTACTCAGATCGCGTTCCTCATGCGCAATACCGACCAAAATATAGACCGTCATCCCGCCCGCAAACAGCAAGTGGCTCATGGTCATATACGGCGTCGCCCAGAAAGCGATGACGAAGCCAAGGTAAAGCGGGTGGCGAACGTAGCGGTAGAATAAGGGCTCGCGCAGGTTCGGTGGAGCTTCGTCGCGTGTAACACCGTGAAACCACGCTTGGCTAAGTCCGAACAGGTCGAAATGATTGATCAGGAAAGTGCTCAGCAGCAGCACTGCCCAGCCGATTCCGAACATCGCCCAGATCACCGGCGCAACCGCACTTCCGCGGATATCCCAGATCGTCCCGTCGATGGTGTGCCAGAATTGCAGCAGCACGCCGAGCATGATCGCCGCCGCAAGCACATAGGTCGAGCGCTCGACAGACGGATGGACGACCTTGGTCCATCGCGCCTTGAACCCCGGTCGCGCCATCACGCTATGCTGGATCCCGAACATCGCAATCAGCGCGAGATCGATCACCAGCGCCTGACTGATTGGCGCGCCGTTGATCGCGAAATCAACCGTCGTCCCGAACACCGGGATGTTGGCAAGAAAGGCGATCAGCCACAGGAAGGTGGCGAAGAAGATCAGGTACGCGACAAGGGCATAGCCCATGGCCAGGATGCGTTGCATGAAACTCCCCCGAGGTTTCGCTCCGGGCAGCATATCACGATCGGCTAGACGGTAAAACTCTCGCCGCAACCGCATGCGCCCTTGGCGTTGGGGTTGGCGAAGGTGAAGCCGGCGGCGAAATCATCCTCGACCCAATCCATCACCGACCCGACCAGATAGAGGATTGACCCGCCATCGACGAAGAAGGACCCGCCGGGGGTCTCGATCTTTTCGTCGAACGCATTCGCCTCGGTGACATA
>JBKJUB010000186.1:0-4876 GCA_046590765.1 Sphingomicrobium sp.
GGCTGCGATCACCGGCGACTTCGTGCTCATCGCTGCCGAGGTGAACCCCGTGATCCGTGCGCTGCGTGGTAACGGCATCGAAGTGACGGCGCTGCATAATCACATGCTCGACGATCAGCCGCGACTGTTCTTCATGCACTTCTGGGCGAATGACGACGCTGCCAGGCTGGCGCGCGGATTGGCGGCAGCTCTGGCTCACGTCAACGTCAAACGGAGTTAATGTGCCGCGTTGGATTCTCTTCGCTATCGGCAGGGCCGTGCCGAAGTGAATTCTCAGCGGCTTTGACCCTGTATCGACCGGCCAGATCAAGATGAATCAACTTTGCCTGTTCACAGGTTGCGCGATCCGCCAACGCAAGCTCTTCGTGTCTGCGTCGGAGCCAATATTGTTGTTCCACGAATACCCCCATTCTGTTTCGTAAAAGCACGATCGCCATTCTCGTATGCGCACCAACATGCTCCCGGTCATCGCGATCCTCCTTCGCGCTGTCCCACTACGCTTTTTTTTCCGGAGCCTCAGCCAATAGTCTTTCTACATGTCCGGTTCGAACACGCACCTCCGATTAACTACCTAGGGGGAAGCCCTGAATGTCCTCGCCCTCTTCAGCCATCTAGTCTTCGTCGGATCACCCAACACGAGGCCAATGACCGATGAACTATTCGAAGAAATTGTGGCTGTGGCTGGGTGGAATATTCATCGTGTCATTCGCGATCCTCGGCCTGATCGGTCGGGAGATTTACGTTCAGGCGCCGCCGGTGCCGGCAAAAGTGGTTGCGGCGAGCGGCGAGACCTTGTTTACCAAGGCCGATATCCAGGACGGCCGCGAGGTGTGGCAAACGCTTGGCGGAATGCAGCTCGGCTCGGTGTGGGGCCACGGCGGCTATATCGCGCCCGACTGGGGCGCGGACTGGCTACACCGCGAAGCCACCACCATGCTCGACACTTGGGCGCGCGACGAAGGCGCGGTCAATTTTGCCGCGCTCAACCTTGAGAAACAGGCCGCTCTGATGGCACGGCTCAAGCAGGATCTGCGCGCCAATCGCTATGACAAGGCGACCGACACGATTACTGTCTCCGAAGCGCGCGCCAAGGCAATGGCGGCAGTCGGTCAGCACTATCGAACATTGTTCAGCAGTGATCCGTCGCTTCACGCCCTGCGTGTCCAATATGCGATTCCGGAAACGTCGATCACTGATCCTGAATATCGGCGCCAACTCACCGCTTTCTTCTTCTGGACCGCATGGACCAGCGTCACCCAACGTCCCGGCCAGACCATCAGCTATACTAACAATTGGCCGCACGAGCCGCTGGTCGGCAATACGCCGTCCGCCTCGCTCGGCATGTGGTCGGTCGCCAGCTTCCTGTTCCTGATTGCCGGGATTGGCTGGCTGCTATGGTATCAGGCGCGGCGCGGCGAGGAGGTGCCGGCCAAGGTTCCCGCGACCGATCCGTTCCTGTCGATGGAGCCGACTCCATCGATGAAGGCGACAACCAAATATTTCATCACCGTCATCGCACTGTTCCTCACCCAAGTGCTGCTCGGCGCCATCACTGCCCATTATGCGGTCGAGGGGCAGCAATTCTACGGCTACAACATCTCCGAATTCATTCCCTATGCGCTAACCCGCACTTGGCACACCCAACTCGGCATCTTCTGGATCGCCGTCGCTTGGCTGGCGACCGGGCTTTATGTGGCGCCGATGCTGTCCAACCATGAGCCCAAATATCAGAAGCTCGGCGTCAATTTGCTGTTTGGCGCCCTGCTATTCGTTGTCCTTGGCTCTTTCGCTGGCGAGTGGATGGCGATTCAGCAGAAACTGGGCCACGCGACCAATTTCTGGTTCGGCCACATGGGATACGAATATGTGGATATGGGCCGTTTCTTCGCGATCCTGTTGTTCGCGGGGCTGATGATCTGGCTGACCTTGGTCGGTCGCGCGCTGTGGCCAGCCTTGAAGACCCGAAATGACACTCGCGGCCTCGTCGCCATGGTGTTCGTTTCCACCATTTCCATCGGACTGTTTTTCGGCGCGGCGCTTACGTGGGGCCGTCACACTCCCTTGTCGATGATCGAATATTTCCGCTGGTGGGTAGTTCACCTGTGGGTCGAGGGCTTCTTCGAAGTATTCGCTACCGCAGTGATTGCATTGATCTTTGTGGCCTTGGGACTGGTCCGCGCGCGGTCGGCAAATACGGCAGTAGTCTTTTCAACCGCAGTATTCCTCACCGGCGGCATTCTCGGCACGCTCCACCACCTGTATTTCTCCGGCACCCCGACGGCAGTGATCGCCTGGGGCGCGATGTTCTCGGCGCTCGAAGTGGTTCCTCTGTCGGTGCTCGGGGTCGAAGCATTCCATAACTACCGGATAACTAAATCGGCGCCGTGGGTGCAAACCTACAAATGGCCGATCTTGTTCTTCGTTGCGGTTTCGTTCTGGAACTTGGTCGGAGCGGGCGTGCTCGGTTTCGCGATAAACCCACCGATCTCGCTGTATTACATTCAGGGGCTCAACATGACTCCCGCGCATGCCCATGCCGCGCTGTTCGGGGTCTATGGCATGCTCGGCATCGGCCTGATGCTGTTTTGCCTGCGCACTGCTTACCGCTCGGCGGCTTGGTCGGACGCGCTGCTCAAGCCGACCTTCTGGGCACTCAACGTCGGGCTTGCCATGATGGTCTTCCTGAGCCTCGTTCCGGCCGGGATCTACCAGGCCTATCACAGCATCACGACGAGTTTCTGGTATGCCCGGTCGCCCGAGATCGTCCACGGCAAAGTGATGGAAACGTTGGTGTGGATGCGGATGCCCGGCGACATCGTCTTCAGCATCGGCGCGGTGACCTTGGCGTTGTTCGCTTTCCGATTGCTGGTTCCCCGCCGTCGAGGACGGGTTGTCGCCAAACCTGTCTTGGTTCCGGCCGAATAATTTGAGATTGACAGCCCGTTCTTCGCCTGGAGGCCGTGGCCTGCTCCTGTCGGGTCGATATTGAAGTACAAAAGGTGGCAGACATGATCACGCGTGGCGAACAGATGCTCGCCCTGAGAAAGCGGCGGATGGCTGATTCACGGCCGTTTTTTCGGGGCGGATTCCGGCCATTCTTCACGGCCGGGGCGCTGTGGGCACTGATCGCGCTCACTCTGTGGCTTTTCACCTTAAGCGGCGCATTGACCCTCCCGACCGATTTCGATCCCCTCGCCTGGCACCGGCATGAGATGCTGTTCGGGTTCGTCGGAGCAGTGATCGCTGGGTTCCTGCTGACGGCAATCCCAAACTGGACTGGTCGGCTGCCGATCGCTGGCGAGCCGCTCGCTTCACTGTTCGGGCTATGGCTTGCGGCGCGCGCGGCGGTGCTGTTTTCGGCGCAGGTGGGCCCGCTCATAGCGGCGTTGCTCGACGTCGGCTTTTTCGTCATCCTTGCCGCGCTTGCTGCCCGCGAAGTGTTCGCCGCCAAGAACCGCAACCTCCCGGTAGTTATATTGGTCCTGCTGTTCGCAATCGCCAACGCGCTCGACCATCTCGCCGCCGCGGGAATGGTTGACGACGAAGGAGTTGGCGTGCGAGCTGCAATCGCGATCGTAATTGTGATGATTTCGTTGATCGGCGGCCGAGTTGTCCCGTCGTTTACCCGCAACTGGCTGGTAAAGCAGGACGCTCAACACGGGCTTCCGACGCAGCCCGGTCGTTTCGATATGATCACAATCGCGGCGACAGCGTTGGCAATGGCAGGCTGGCTGATCGCGCCTTTCAACCCGGCCGTCGGCTACCTAATGGTCTCGGCGGCCGCGCTACAGGCATTCCGGCTTTCTCGCTGGAGTGGGGTGCGCACTTGGCGGGACCCGCTCGTGCTGGTCTTGCACGTTGGTTATGCGTGGGTGCCTGCCGGACTGTGTCTCCTCGGCTTGAGCATCCTCGGCACCGCCGTGCCCGGCAGCGGCGCGATCCACGCGCTCACGGCCGGCGCGATGGCCACCATGATCCTTGCCGTCATGACCCGTGCGACGCTCGGTCACACCGGCCGCGAACTCAAGGCGAGTGCTGCGACCACGATGATCTATGTTCTAGTATCGATCGGCGCGCTCGGCCGGGTCGCGGCACCGCTGCTGCCGATTGACTATATGCTCGCGATCCGACTGTCGGGAATTGCGTGGGGCGGCGCCTTCCTGTTGTTCCTGCTGGTCTACGGACCCAAGCTCATCGCTCCGCGCCCGGACGGACGGCCATAATACTCCCCATCGTCAAGCGAACATACCCAGCGCATCATGCGCGCGCGCTATGGTGATGATGAATCCGTAGACCAGTGCGGCACCGCCGAGACTCGCCCACCGGATCTGCGCGCTTCTGCCGCGGAGCGCCATGTACCCAAAGACGATATAGAGCAGCACCAGCATCACCTTCATCGTCAGCCAATTATCGACGAAGGGATACTGCCCGACGATCGTCATCAGCATCAGCGCCGCCGTTAGCAGCAGGGTGTCGATCGTGTAGGAAAGGTAGCGCACGGGCCAAGACTTGACCCAGATCGCTCCCCATAAATTATGGGCAAGCCCGCGAAGTAGCATCAGCACTCCGCTGGCTATGACCGCGCCAATGTGTACTTGGCGAATTTCAAGATAGAAGACTTCCACCGGCTGACCGTTAGTCGGCATGCGCTGGTTGCGATCTGGCCGTTGCGGAAATGGAGCAGGCGGTCATCCTGCGCTTATGCCGCAAGGCGCAGTTCAAGCTCGAGTCGGCTCCAAATCTCGACCAAAGCTCCGGAAAGCTCGTCCATCATCGCTTCATTGTGCATCGGGCCGGGGGTAAAGCGGAGGCGCTCGGTGCCGCGCGGGACGGTCGGGAAATTGATCGGCTGGACGTACAGGCCGTACTCCGCGAG
>JBKJUB010000187.1:0-9744 GCA_046590765.1 Sphingomicrobium sp.
GGCGTATCCACCAAGGGCGTCAGCTACAAAGTTCGCCGATCCAGTGCCATTGATCGCGCTGTTCGCGCCGGTCGCAAGCAAGGTCACGAGGCCGCCCGTGGCATTGCCGCCGTTGCCACCTAAACTGGCAGTGCCGCCATAGCCTTGGGCACCGGCGTACATCGACCCGGTCAGGTTGATCGTCCCGCCCTGCAACGCCACGCTCACGGTGCCGCCGATGGCATTGCCGCCGTTGCCCCCTGCACCATTCGCATTGCCACCGAAGGAATTTGCGCCGATCAGGAAATCGTTGGCAAAGCCCGGATCATCGGCGACGTTAACCACCGCGCCATTTCGAATGATCACGCTGGTGTTGCCGGGACCGGCGCTGCCGCCGGTCGCACCGTTACCCGCCAAGTTTTGCGACGTAATGATCGACGCGCCGGTAAAGTTCACCGTCGAATTGTCGACCAGCAGGCTGGCGTTGCCGCCGCTGGCATTGCCGCCGCTGCCGCTGCCGCTGCCGTTGCCCCCACCACCGCCGGCGATTCCGCCAGGGAAGGACGCGGTCAGCGTCGATCCGTTGCGGACGTCGATCGAGCGAGTCCCGCCTATCCCATTGCCGCCAGTGATGTTGAAGCTCGTCCCGATGGCGTTCCCGCCAAGGCCGGCGGCGCTCAATTGCACCCGCCCCGTGACCAGCGTCGCATTGTTGAGCCAGACGTTGGCGATCCCGGCGGTACCGGTTCCGCCGGTCGTGCCTTCGGCTGAGGCATCACCGCCATAGCCGCGCGCCATCAACCTTATGTCGGCCGATAGGGGGTTGGTTGAAAGCGCGATCGATCCGCCGTTTTCACCTTGTACCCACAACGTGCCGCCCTGGCCCGATCCGCCGAGATCGCTGCCGCCACCATTGGTCTGCCCGCCGTAGCCTTCTACCGAGATGAAATCGCGCTGGTTCTGATTGCCCACCGTGACCACATTGGCGATCGCGATCGACGCGCCGGCGCCAGTCGCAAGCAACCGAGCGGTGCCGCCCGTCCCATTGCCCGCGCCATAACCCACATCGTCGCCACCAAAACCGTCGGCGCTTGCGTTGAGCGAACCGGCCGACAGCGTCGCACCAGTTCCGGCGATGATATCGATCGACCCGCCGAGTCCGGCAGCGCCGTTGCCCCCAACGCCGTCGGCGTTGGCGCGGACCATGCCGGTGACGGTCACGCTACTGCCGGTATCAGTACCGGCCGAAATATGGATCGACCCGCCAGTGCCCATCCCACTTGAGGATCCAATCCCGCGGGCCGACAGGATCAGATCGCCGCCGATATTCACAGCCCCGCCAGAGGTTGCGGTGACGAAGATGATTCCACCTGTCGCGCCGGTTCCAGCCCCTAGATTATTGGTGTCGAAAATCACCGAATTGGCGACTTGGAGGACGCCGCTATCAAAGGAGTTGAACTGCGCGTCGGCGGCCCGCAGTGACAGGCCCGCCGACATGCTTGCTGTCGTCGAAAAGGCCACGAACAAACCCAGGCCGGTGGCCGCCGCATTGACCTGCGATGTAAAGTCCGAATCATATACCGCGAGCGTGCTCGTCCCGCTGCCGCCAAGCGCGGACCGCGTTGTCCCAGCCGCGCCGCCAACAACGTCATAGCCGGCCGACAGGACGACCGTATTACCGACGACATTGGCCGCGCCCGCGACGTTAAAGCCAATATTGCTTCCCGCGCTAACTAGCATTGTCAGCGCATTATTCTTGGGCACCGCCACCAAATAGGCGCGGTGGATGTCGCCGGCGCCGGTGCTCGCGGCACCAGTGATCGTCCCGCCATTGACAACGACTCCATTGGCGTTGGTCGTCCCCGCCGTCACCTGGATGTCGAACAGGCCACTCGGCGAGAAATTGATCGTCGCGGCTTCGGCGCCGACCAAAGCGGCGCTGCCGTTGACGTTGATCGTCCCGCCATGTTGGACTCGCGGTGCGACCATCGCGACATAGGCATCGCCGGCGATGGCGTTGATGACCGATCCGGTGTTGGTGGTGATCGCTGAGGTCGGGCGCAATGCCTGGCCAAAGATCACCTGGTTACTAGCGCCATTGATGAAATTGCCCGATCCGTTGACGAAGATCGGCGACGCCGACAGCACCAGCGAGCCGACGTTGATCGACGAACTGCCGCCAAGCACGATCCCGCTGGGGGCATAGAAATAGATGCTGCCGTTGGCCGCCGCGCCGGCGCCGAGCGCGCCGGCATTGATCGTGCCGTTGAGCGTGATCGCGCGCGACAAATCGGTGGCGACGATATTGTTGAGCACGGCATAATTGCCGACCCCGAGGAAGTTGGCCGTGGTGCCCGAATTCTGAAACTGGATCGGGACATTATTGTTGGTGGCGTTGTCGGTCGGCACCCAGTTGATCACCGTCTGCGGTGTGGAAACCGTAATGGTGGTCGTCCCAACGCCATTGGTGATCGTCGTCGCGGCGCCGTTGGTGGGGCTGCCCACGCCAAGGAAGCTCTGCGCCGACGCCGGGGTCGGGCCGACGATGAATACGGTGGCCAGCGCCAGGACCGAGCAACTGGTGCGGGTGCGGCGCGAAGCGATGGACGAAGCGAGGTTACGCATCATGATCTCCAGGGGAGCAGACGGGTGGTCAAAGTGAGGAGGAAGCGCGGGTTGCCGCGCTTGTCGTCGAGGCCGGCGCGTTCGAGCGGCACTGCAACCGCAGCATCGATGGAAAGCCGGTCATTAAGCCCGGCGCGCAATCCACCGCCGGCCGATTTGACATGGTCGGGGTCGCCGCCGACGTTCTTGTTCCACACCCAGGCGGCATCGCCGAAGACATAGGGCTGGATCAGCAACCGCGAGCGCTGGAACGGCGACACGCGCGGACCGCGCAATTCGACCCCCACGCCGACGCCGCTGTCGCCCGACAAGATTGCCGGATCATAGCCGCGCCCTACGGTATAATTGCCGGCGGTGAATTCCTCGAACGACAGCAACGGCTTGAAACCATATTGGGCGCGCGGGCTGACCGCGATGGCAAGCGACTGGCCGATCGCGAATTCCCCGGTCGCGCTGGCCCGAATGAGCGTTGCAGTGGCGCGCCCGTCGGCGCGGCTGGGCGGGGTCTCGCCAACGCACGGGCAGCGATCGCTGGCGCCGAAGATGTCGAGCCCCTGACGAAATTCGATCCCGCCACCAAGCTTCCATTTCGGCCGGCGCGACTTCAGATCGACCGCGTCGAAGTCGGCACGGAGGAAAGCGACGCGCAGATGGTCGCGAGTGAGTGGCCCGAAAAAATCGACCTTCTGGTCAACATAATCGAGCCCGCCCCCAAGCGTCAGATTGTGCGACTGGCTGCGGATCAGGGGGTAGGAAATGCCAAGTGTCGCGAACAAGGTCCGCGCGGTAATCCGCGGGTCGCCCGGCTTGCGATCGATCGTCGGCTTGGTCCACGCGTAGGTCAGCTGGCCGTTGATCGTCAGCCCTTCGGATCCGGGGCGGAAACTATGCCCGACCTGGAGGATCTGCTGTTCCTTGAAATCAAGCGTCGAATATGCCGAGATGAAGGTTGAATCGCCCAGCCCGGTGAGGCCGTAAAGCTGCCCGCGAAGCTGCCCGCCCCAGCGCCCGGTTTCGCTCGCGGCGAGGTTTTGAACCACGGCATCGAGCGAGTAAGGCTGGCGGATCACCGACACTTCGCCGATCAACTCGCCCGGCGCAGTGCCCGCAGGCTTGAGCGTCAGCTGGACGTTATACCCCGGGATATCGCGCGCCAGCAGCAGGTAACGTTCGGCGCGATTGCGGTCGAAAATCTCGTCCTGGGTCAGCTTCGACAGATAGCCGGCAAGCTTGGCCTCGGCGCCGCCGGTCTGGCCCCGCGCGCGGATGGTCGTGACCCGAGCGTAAAGCACCTCGAGCTTGACGACCCCATTCTCGATCCGCTGGGTCGGCACCTGGACCGCGGCGAGATAACCCTTGTCGCGCAAAAAGGTCGCGGCGCGGTCGCGGATTTCGCAAATCACCGCCACCGGCTGGTCGGTGCCGACATATTCGGCCCAGGCCGGGCGCAAGTCCGAATCGCTGGCGCCCTTCAGATTGTTGAACTGGACGTCGGTCAGTTTGACCCGAACGTCGCTGAATTCGGGATCGGCCAACGGGCATGGCGAACGCTCGACCCCGCCGACGACATTGAGCGTGGATTTTGGTGGTGCAGCTTCAGGTTGCTGGCGGGTCAGCTCGTCGCGCGTTGGCGCGACTGACTGTGCCATTGCTGGCGCCGCAGCCAACAGGCTCGATCCGGCGGCCACCGCCCCGATCACAAACCGATACTCCCGAGCCCCCATGCACGATCCCCCAATCATGGACGCGCACGACACCGAAGTCGGCAAGCGACTCGCTTAAATGCGCGTTAAGATTGGTGAAACCATAATTAACGTGAGTCAATGGATTGGGTCATGTCGGCGCCGTCCCAAACGGGGATTTCCAACGACTTGGCGTGGGATTTGGCTATCGCTGCTCGAATCCGGCGACGCATTCGGCCAACCATCGCCCGGCGACCAATGCGCTAAGGTCGGTCGGGTCGAGCGGCGGGTCCCATTCGGTCAGATCGATCAGGCGGACCTTGGGGTCAGCGGCGAGGCGGCGGGTCGCGGCGAAAAAGTCGTGTGCGGCCATCCCGCCCGGCCGTGCGCCGGGCGCACCGGGCAGCTGGCCTCGGTCGATCACGTCAATGTCGCAGTCGACGATGATCGCGGCGCAATGGGCGAGCTGGGCGAGGGCGCGGTCGACCGCTGTCGCAATCCCGCCGGTGCGAACCGCGCCGATCGTCACCACCAGATGCTCGCCATCGATCGCATCGCGGTGCATCGCAGCCGAATTGGCAAACGGCGCGAGGCCGATTTGCGCGATGTTGCGCCCCGGCAATCCATCCTCCCTGAGCGCCCGCACCGGATTGCCATTGCCAAGCCCGTCGGCCGTATCGCGCAGGTCAAAATGGGCGTCGAGCGTGATCAGCCCGACCTGATCGAGCGGCACACCGAGGGCATGGACTCCGGGCCGCGTCACCGCATTATTGCCGCCAACTAGAAGGGTGAGTTGGCGCTGCCCTACGCTCGCCACGCAGGCGTCGCGGATCGGCGCGGTGGCCTGTTCGATCGTCATTCCATTGATCACCACATCGCCATGATCAGCGATCCGGCTCGCCAGTTCGCGGCCTGTTTCGACATCGTACCGCCCGATCCGCCGCAACACCTTGCGCAACTCCTCCGGCGCGAGATCGCAGCGGCCCGGCGTGACCGATCCGGCGGCCAGCGGTGCGCCGACTAACCCGATCGGGGCATCGACATCGGCGGCGACCAACAGGTCGTTGAGATTAGGCCAGCTCATGCTTGACGACTAGCATTGCGCGCCGCCATTGCCACTCCCCAAGGAGCAACGACGTGTGGGACCGCCTGATCACTGACTGCCACGTCGCGACGATGGTGCCACAGCCGGGCAACCCGCTCGGCCTGTTCCCCAATGCCGCGATCGGCATATCCGACGGCCGCATCGTCCGCGTCGGCAAGCGCACCGAATTGGCCGGGTTTCGCGCGAAGGAAGTCGTTGCGCTCGGCGGCGCCTGGGTTACCCCCGGGCTGGTTGACTGCCACACGCATCTGGTGTTCGGCGGCACCCGGGCGGCGGAGCATGCGATGCGCCGCGCGGGGGCGTCTTACGAAGAGATCGCCAAGGCGGGCGGCGGAATCGCCTCGACTGTCGCAGCGACCAAGGCGGCGAGCGCCGACCAGCTGCGCGACCAATCTCGGCGTCGGCTGGCGGCGCTAATGGCGGGCGGGGTAACCACGGTCGAGATCAAGTCGGGCTACGGCCTCGATACCGCGTCCGAAGTGCGGATGCTCAACGCCGCCATTGCGATCGGGCGCGACCAGCCGGTGCGGATCGTCCCGACCCTACTCGCCGCGCACGCGATCCCGCCGGATGTGGATCGCGAGGCCTACGTAAAAATGATCGTCGAGGAGATGATCCCCGCCGTCGCCAAGGCCAGGCTAGCCACCAGCGTAGACGCCTTTTGCGAGGGGATCGCCTTCACCCCCGCCGAGATCGAGCGGGTGTTCACCGCCGCGCGCGCCAACGGCCTCCCCGTCCGCCTCCACGCCGAGCAATTGTCCAATCAGCATGGCGCCGCGCTCGCCGCCAAATATAAGGCGCTGTCGGCCGATCATCTTGAACATCTCGATTCAGCGGGAGCCAAGGCGATGGCTGCCGCAGGCACCGTCGCGGTGCTGCTCCCCGGCGCTTATTACGCGCTTCAGGAAACCCGCAAACCACCGGTCCAAATGCTCCGCGATTCCGGCGTCCCGATCGCCATCGCGACCGATTGCAACCCCGGCACCTCGCCCCTGCTCAACCCGCAATTGGCGATGAGCATGGCGTGCACGTTGTTCGGTCTGACGCCCGAGGAAGCGATCGCCGGAATGACCATCAACGCGGCGCGCGCGCTGGGCCTCGCCCATGACATCGGCAGCATCGAGGCGGGCAAGGCGGCCGACCTGTGCGCCTGGCGCGTCGATGACCTCGCCGAACTCGGCTACTGGATCGGCATGCCGGGGCCGGAGCGGCGGATTTTCGGGGGCTTGGACAATCAAAGGGGCGGCGAATGAAGATCGAGTTCATCATGCTAGGCGCGACCATCGCGCTCGCGTTGATCAACATATTGTGGGCGGGGAATGTCCGCACTCGGCAATATGGCACCGAATGGAACATGGGTGCGCGCGATGAAAAGATGCCGCCGCTTAACCCGCTCGCCGCTCGCCTGCTCCGCGCTCAGGCCAATCTCTACGAGACACTTCCCCTGTTCATCGCCGCCGTGCTCGGCGCGGCCTATCTCGACCGGCTCGGCTGGAAAACCGAAGTGGGGGCTAGCGTCTACGCCATCGGCCGGCTGGTCTATCTACCTCTCTACGCCGCCGGCATCCCCAGGATTCGCACGATGGTGTTCAGCGTATCGCTGATCGGCCTGATCCTGTGCTGGTGGGCGCTGATGTTCGGCTGACAACCCCGGTCGACGATGCAATCAATCGAGCCGCTGCAGTTTGCTTTTCAGTTGCTTCGCCTGCCTGCCAAGATTTTCATGGATCACAACTTGTTCGCGCAGGCGATCGACGTACGCGGCATATTGGGGCTTCAGTTTGCCGCTGGCGGGATCGTAAATGCCGTGCTGCTCCGGCCCCAGCGGATAGATTTGCTGCTCGGTCGTCTGGACGTAGCGAATGTAACGTTCCCCAGCCGACTCCAGCCGATTGTAGAATTGCATCAGTTCGAAATACACGTCCGGCGGCAGCGATTTCGAAACGCCGGTGGCAACGATGCCGTCCCACGCCCGGACCGGCGGGCGCTCGCCGCCGACCTCCCGATAGATTGGCAGCTTGGGCCGTTCTCCGCGCGCCAGGGCGGCGTCGAAGGCCACAATGTTCGTTGCCGCACCGGCAATGACGTTGCGATTGTGAATTTCGATATCATCGAGCGTCGGAATCAGCGCCGCGATCATGCTCTTGCGATAGGCCGCGTCGGAGCGCTCCTGCCGCGCTGCTTCCAGCGCGAACGCAGCGGTCACGCCAATGAAGATGATCACGATCTCGAACAGCAATTTGCCGATCAGCGGGCGGTGCCGTTCCAACCCTTCGCCAAGCTCTGCCATCGCCGCCCCCTTGCGTGCGATGGTGCCTAATCAATCTGTCCGACACAAGCGGCGCATTGGCCGCCTGCGCCGGCAGATGTCACGCGTTCAAGCCATCGCGGGTTCGCTGGTCCTCGCCTCGGCCGGCGCGGTGGCCCCTTCGCGGACGAACGCCAGCAGCTCCGGATTGACGATTTCGGGATGGGTCGAGCACAGACCGTGCGGGAGATCCTTGTAGGTAATCAGCCGCCCTTGCTTGAGCAATTTGACCGCCAGCGGCGCCGAATCGGCATAAGGCACGATCTGGTCGCCCTCGCTGTGGATCACCATTACCGGCACCTCGATCGCCTTCAGATCCTCGGTGAAGTCGGTTTCGGAAAAGGCCTTGATGCATTCATAATGCGCCTGGACGCTGCCCATCATGCCTTGCCGCCACCAGTTGCGGATCAGCCCTTCAGATATTTTCGCGCCTGGCCGGTTGAAGCCGAAAAACGGCCCGCTCGCGATGTCGAGATAGGTTTGCGCGCGGGCGAATGCCGTGCCCTGGCGGAACCCGTCGAATACTTCGATCGGCAGGCCGCCCGGATTGGAGTCGGTCTTGAGCATGGTCGGGGTGACCGCGTCGATCAGCACCGCCTTGGCGACTCGTCCCGGATCGGCCCGAGCGACATAGCGCGCAACCTCGCCGCCGCCGGTCGAATGGCCGATGTGGATCGCATTCTTCAGGTCGAGCGCGGTCACCAGCGCCTTCACGTCGGCGGCGTAGGTGTCCATTTCGTTGCCGTGATCGGTCTGGGTCGACCGGCCATGCCCGCGGCGATCATGCGCGATGACCCGATATCCCTCCTGCAAAAAGAACATCATCTGGTTATCCCAATCGTCCGCGCTAAGCGGCCAGCCGTGATGGAAGACAATCGGCTGCGCGGTTTTCGGTCCCCAATCCTTGTAGAAAATCTGCGTGCCGTCAGTGGTGGTGATGAATGTCATCGCAATGCCCTCCGCTTGAAATGCCGGTCGGCAGGGCCGGCGCTGTCGGGTCGCGAGGCAAGTTCTGGCGGGCGAAGTACGGCGTCCGTCGCGGATACGACTCGGGTCGCGATCGAAGCGTCGAATTTACCACCGATCGAGCCGGCAGGCGACAGCATTTTGGCGCGCTCCGATCACTGCTGAGCTTGTTTCAGTGGCCGATTTCGGGGAAGGGCGGAGCGCGTTGCCGCAATGCGGCCGGCATGAGCTTGGGGAATTTGATGACCACCGACCGCCGCGATAACAGCCGCCACATCCGCGCCCGTCGCGGCTCCACTCTTGTCGCCAAAAGCTGGCTCACCGAAGCCGCGGTGCGGATGCTGATGAACAACCTCGACGACGAGGTCGCCGAAGACCCGCAATCGCTCGTCGTCTATGGCGGCATCGGCCGCGCCGCGCGCAATTGGGCCTGCTACGACAAGATCGTCGAGACGCTTGAGCGACTGAACGACGACGAAACCCTGCTCGTGCAGTCGGGCAAACCGGTCGGCGTGTTCCGTACCCACCCCGACGCCCCGCGCGTGCTCTTCGCCAACTCCAACCTCGTCCCCAAATGGGCGACGTGGGAAAAGTTCAACGAACTCGATCGCCTCGGGCTGATGATGTACGGCCAGATGACCGCCGGCTCGTGGATCTACATCGGCACGCAAGGCATCGTCCAGGGGACGTTCGAGACCTTCGCCGAAATGGGCCGCCAGCATTATGGCGGTGACCTCACCGGCAAGTGGATCCTCACCGCAGGCCTGGGCGGAATGGGCGGGGCGCAACCGCTCGCCGCGGTCATGGCCGGCGCGCATTGCATCGCGGTCGAGGTGCAGGAAAGTTCGATCGAAAAGCGCCTCGCCACGCGTTACCTAGACCACCGCGCGACCAGTATCGACGAAGCGCTCGACATCATCGCTAAGGCCACCGAGCCGACGTCAGTCGGCCTGCTCGGCAATGCGGCGGAAATCCTGCCCGAAATGGTCGCGCGCGGCATCCGTCCCGACGCGGTCACCGACCAGACCAGCGCGCACGATCCTGCCAACGGTTACTGCCCGGCCGGCTGGTCGGTCGCC
>JBKJUB010000214.1:0-3358 GCA_046590765.1 Sphingomicrobium sp.
TCTCACCCCGAAACCACGTACGGAGACCGCCGAATAACGCCGGCTTATGGATCGCTGCGCTAAGAGCGTCTCCAAGCGGTCGAATGACTTTCTTGTGACGGCCGATTTGCGCCCAAAGCGGTCGTACCGTTAATGTTATGGTTTGGCAGAAAGCAGCCGCCGATTTACTTGCGTAGGCGCGATGCTTGTGGTGGCGCGCTCGACGGACAGCTTTCTCGTTGGTCGCTTCAACGTGAGGTGGGACGCGGCGGGACGACTTTGACGACCACGCCTGAGCGTGGATCGGCTGAGAGATCAACGCCTCCCAAGATGGTGGTTCGGGCCGCAACTCCGACGCTTTTCAGATGGTCGGCGACCGCTTGCGCATTGATTTTGGCGACTTGGATGTCCTTAGGCGTGGCGTTTCTGTTCTCGATTCCTGCCACCTCAATTCCTTGGGCTTGCCATCGGGTGATCGCCCAGAACCCGTCGGCACGGATCGCAGCGGTCGCCGGATTTGGCTCGGCACCATCGCTTGGTAGGTATAACTCCGTCACGAGCGGCGGAATGATTGATACTTGCCATCCATCCCCAGCCTTTGCCGCTATTGTTTCAGCAGCGCGGTAATCGGCTAACGTCCATCCAGGCGCAGCCATCGGAACGATGTTCACGGTCCGCTCGCCTCTATTTACCCAGATGGCCTGCGCCGGCAGCCGAAGTGCCTTACGGATAGCGAGCAGGGGCGCCACATCGCGGGCAATTCCAGCCGACGTCCGTTCAACTGCGGCATCGACTATGGCGCGGGTTTGTGAACTGATGTCGGCGGCGACAACCTGCTGGAGTGATAATTCAGGGCTCACGCCAATGCGCGCTGCGATTGCCTTTTGGACGACAGCTTCCGCATCTGAGCGATAGACCGGTGCGATAGCCAAAGCGGTGATCACAGGCTTGCCGCGGGTCGGCCATTTGACGTCCATCTGCGCTATGTTGGCAGCGGGTATCTTGAGGGTGTAGATGATGCTGTCTCGCGCTGCGGCGCGCGCGGTCGCTTCGCGTGACACTGTCATAAGCGTCAAGGCCAGTGGAGTTGCCAATGCCAGAAACGCCAAAACTCCCGCAATCACATAGCCGGGGGTCATTTCCACACGGCCAATGGGACGAGCCGCGCCGCTTAGCCTTGCAATGACCGCGAACGAAAAAGCAATTGCTGCCAGATTAGTCAGGAACAGCAGCATCGCACCGCCCGCAAAGTCGAGCCGCATGACGCCCAGCCCATATCCTGCAACCGCCAATGGCGGCATCAAGGCAGTGGCGATGGCAACCCCAATTGCTGTCCCACCCTTCTGCTGGACGGTCGCGTAACCACCGGCGATCCCTGAAAACAAGGCGATTGCGAGGTCAAGCAGCGTTGGTGCCGTTCGGCCGATAATCTCGGGTGTCGCGTTCTTGATTGGACTGAGCCAAGTCAGCACGACTCCGGTCAGGATGCCGATCGCTGCGCCGATCGCGACGACCTTCAATGCCTCGCGGATGCGCTGCCCGTCGAGAGACGCAAAGCCGAACCCGAGCGCGGCGATCGGAGCCATCAATGGCGACACCAGCATCGCCCCGATCACGACCGCAACGGAAGATTGGAGCAAACCCAGCGTCGCGATCCCCGCCGACAGTCCACTCATCAGAACGTAGCCGCCGGTCAGCATGCCGTCATTTCGGACCGCTAACCGCAAATCGTGTCCCGCGTTGCCGGTCATGTCTGGGAGCAAGGCGATTCTCGCGACCTTTCGTCTAAGAATTGCGCCTTGCGCCCTCAAACGTTGAAACTGGCTGCCATGAATTGCTGTCATGATTCGGATTTTTGCAGTTCGAGCCGCTTGATCAGGCCGCCGATTGTTACGCCTTGGACGATGACGGCGAAAAGGACGACGACGTACGTGGCAGCCAAGATCGAAGCGCGCTGGGGGGAGTCAGGAAGTGAGAGTGCGAGCGCAATCGAAATTCCACCGCGAAGACCGCCCCAGACCAAGGTCGGCAACGCCGACGGTCCCAAGGCCAGCTTGCGCTTCAAAACGGCGAGCGGGATGCCGACCGAAATGGCACGAGCCGCCACCACCAAGGGAATGGCAGCAACACCAAGAACGAGCAAAGACGGTTGACCAACCACGGCGATCACTTCCAGCCCAATCAGAAGGAAAAGCACAGCGTTGAGGATTTCGTCAATCAGCTCCCAGAATTTGAGCAAATAGTCCCTGGTCAAATCACTCATCGAACAGGCTACTCCCGCGTTGCCAATAATGAGCCCAGCCACGGCCATCGCGACCGGGCCACTGATATGAAGGGCCATCGCCAGACTGTATCCTCCCATCACCACGGCCAAGCTGATCAGTACTTCGATGGCATATTCGTCAATGCTCTTCATGGCCTTCAGGGCGATCCAACCTACCGCCAGACCGAGCATGATCCCCCCGCCAGCCTCTTTAACGAAGTCGAGTGAGGCTGCTTGAATTGAAAAGGGCTCGTGACCTGATGCTACACCGAGCAGGATCGCGAAGACGACTACGCCAACCCCGTCGTTGAACAAGCTTTCGCCAGCAACGGTCGCTTGGAGGGTCGGCGGAACGGCGGCACGCTTCAGTACACCCATTACCGCCACAGGGTCGGTCGGGCTAATGAGCGATCCGAAAACGAAGCACCAAATGAGGGGTATCGCCATCCCAAACACACTTGCGAGCGCGAAGAATCCCATGCCGACAATGATTGTGGACGCGACGACACCAAGCGTGCTGAGCATCAGGATATGCCACCGGCTTTTGCGCAGGTGGAACCAATCGACGTGCATCGCGCCCGCGAAAAGCAGGAACGACAGCATTCCTTCCATCAGTGTCGTGTGAAAATTAATGTCCCTGAGAAAATCGACGACCATGGCCGACAGACCGATTGCGGGGAACGTCCAATCAACCGCAACGATGAGGAGCGAAGCAATCGCGCCCATAGCGGTCAATCCCACTGAAATGGGTAGGCCGAAAAGGCGATGATTTGCATATCCAAGGGTCGCGGCCAGAACGATAAGTACGGACGCTGCGTCGAACGCGCTCAGATTGATGATCGGCATTGAGCGCGGTTGCCCGAAATCACGGCCTCGCGCCAGCCAGGCATGCGGTCTATGCTAGAGTGCTAATCTGCCATTTCGAAATCTAAAGAGTGATCAAATTATGCATGTGGTCGTGACCAGCGTATTTTGTGCTGAAAATTTTGGCGAAGTTCCTTGACCGTAGGTCGTGTCGCCGACCCTCTTGCCCTGATGCGTACCAAGGCCGCCGAAGCGTGGGACGGTTTTTTCTATCAGCTTCCCAATATCATCGCCGCTTGCCTATTTTTGGTC
>JBKJUB010000231.1:0-16038 GCA_046590765.1 Sphingomicrobium sp.
CTGGGTAGCTATGTATGGACGGGATAACCGCTGAAAGCATCTAAGCGGGAAGCCTCCCTCGAGATAAGATTTCATCGAGCCGTGGAAGACCACCACGTTGATAGGCCGGGTGTGGAAGCGCAGTAATGCGTGAAGCTAACCGGTCCTAATTGCTCTTTTCGCGCTTGAGAATTCGCACCATCATTGTCAGTTCTGCTGATCATGATGACTGGTTCTCAGCTAGATGACGCCAATGGGTTCCATCGAAGTATTACTTTGATGGGTGCCCAATACCATTTGGTCGAAATGCACGGTTTCTAGAATTCTCGAACAGGGTCCCGCCGATCTCTCGGCGGGTGCCCGATACGCTGGCTTCATAGCTTGGTGACCATAGCGTCTGTGACCCACCCGATCCCATCCCGAACTCGGCGGTGAAACCAGACTGCGCCGATGGTACTTCAGCTTAAGCTGCGGAAGAGTAGGTCGTCGCCAGGCTTTGCTGGCGGCGTGATATCAAGAACCCATTCACAGTTTCTCAAAAGCCGCTGCCGGCATCGTCCGAGCGGCGGCTTTTGTTTTTTCTGGGCAACGGTCCCGAAGCTTTAGCTTCGCAAGGCCAAATGGCCGCCCGGACCGCCTCTATTGGAGGCGGGAGGAAGCTAAGCTGGCGACAGGGCCCCATCAAAGTATTACTTTGATGGAAACCCGGATGCCAGCACCGGCAACTGAGGCTTAATCAAGTGTCGCGGGGTGGAGCAGCCCGGTAGCTCGTCAGGCTCATAACCTGAAGGTCGTAGGTTCAAATCCTACCCCCGCAACCAACAAAAACCCGCTTTCGAGCGGGTTTTTTTGTGTCCGCCGAAGATCAATTATAGGCCCGCTCACCGTGATCGGCGAGGTCGAGGCCCTCGCGTTCCTGCTCGGCATTCGGTCGCAGCGGCATGACCGACTTGACGATGGCGAACGCGATCGCCGAGCCGCCCGCCGACCACAGGATCGCGAGCCCGACTGCCGCGCCCTGCACAACCAATTGACGGCCCAGTACGTAACCGGGTGCCGTGTGCCCGCCGAGGAGTGGAAGCGCGACGATCGCCGTGCCGATCGATCCGATGATCCCGCCGACGCCGTGGATCCCGAAGACGTCGAGGCTGTCGTCGAGCTTGAGCCTTTGCTTGGTCCCGGAGATGAACGCATAGCAGCCGACGCTCGCCGCCGTGCCGAGAAGCATCGCGCCAAGCGGTCCGCTGATCCCCGCCGCCGGTGTCACCGCGACCAGTCCCGCGACCGCGCCCGACGCGCCGCCGAGCAACGACGGCTTGCCCGACCGCCAGCCTTCGAGCGCCATCCATGTAAGGATGCCGGCAGCGGGGGCAACCATCGTGTTGAGCATTGCGACGGCGGCCAGGCCATTGGCCTCGAGCGCGGATCCGGCATTGAACCCGAACCAGCCAACCCACAGAAGCCCGGCACCAACCAGCACCAAAGCGAGGCTATGCGGCGGCATGGCTTCCTTGTGAAACCCGAGCCGCGGACCGCAGAAAGCGGCGGCGACCAGCCCCGCGATCCCGGCATTGATATGAACCACCGTCCCGCCGGCGAAGTCGATCGCGCCGAGCTTGAAGATCAGGCCGTCGCTGGCCCACACCATGTGCGCGATCGGCGCATAGACGATGGTCAGGAATAGCGCTGAAAACAACAGAATGGCGGAAAACCGCATCCGCTCGACCGTCGCGCCAACAACCAACGCGGCAGTGATCGTGGCGAAGGTCATCTGGAACGCGACGAATAGCAATTCGGGGATCGCATGCTTGCCGTCGCCGACCGGCCACAGTGACGCACCGTCGATCCCGCTTAGCCCGAGGTGCGCAATATCGCCGATGATCGATCCGCCGCCCGAGAAGGCCAGGCTGTAACCCCAGCCGATCCACACCAGCATGCCGAGCGCCGTGATCGCCAGCACCTGGCTCATCACCGACAGCAAATTCTTGGCGCGCACCAGTCCGCCATAGAATAAGGCAAGCCCGGGCAGTGCCATCATCAGCACAAGCAAGGTGGAGGTCAGCATCCACGCGGTGCTGCCGCTGTCGATCACCGGCATCGTGCTCATTCACATTGTCCCTTTGCTGCAATGCAAAAGGTGTCGCGCTCGGGCGGGGCTGGCAATGGCCGCCTGCCCGGCAGTGAATAATTCAACGGGGCCTAGTGCGTGCGACGGGCCTCGCCGGGGTGGTAGGTTTCAACCGCCGCGCGCGCGACCTCAGCCTCGGTAAACGGCACCGGATTGAGCTGGCCGGCGGCATAATCGGGCGCCTGGTCGAGGAAGTGCGCAGACGCCGGGTCGCCATTTACGCCGCCCGCGGTGACGGCGAACGCGCGCGGTCCCTGCGGCGTAAACTCGACCACCGCGATGAAGCTATTGCCCTTCGTGCCATATCTTTTGGCGGTCCCGGGATAAGTCCACGCCTCGAACGCCGCCAGTGATCCCCAGCGCGCGGAGGGGAAGGGCACCGCGAGGCTCGGTTTCTTGTCGTCAAAGGTCTGGGCGATGGCGCCGTCGTTGCGCTGGAAGCGGTTGATCGTCCCCCACGTCACGCGCCAATTGTCATACAACTTTTGGAGTTGCGCAATCGCGCTATCAAGCGCGGCGAGCTTGCGGTCGGGCGCGGCGGCGATGAACCGCGCATAGCCCACTTCATTGGCGTTGCTCGGGCGATCGGCGCCCATCACCTCATCCCACATCGCCTCTGACCAGTGCACCGCCAGCGTCAGCGCTTCACTGTCGGCGCTCCACCGGCGGTCCCACGCCCGCAACAACGAAATTGGACCGGCGAGCGAGGCGTGGCGCGGATCGCGCTTGGGCAGGACGTCATAGGCTGCGAGCAAACCGGGAAGCAGCCGATCGAACCCCGGATTGGCGCGATCATAAGCCGCCGCGTTGAGGCTTTGCGCCGTGAACTTGCCGGTGCCATCGAGCAATTGCAGCATGTGATCGGCGCGCGCGTTCCACCCCCATTGATCCATGTAACGGGGATATTTGCGCGGATCGAGCGACCCGCGTCCCGCCGCCGACCATGGCGCATCGTTGACGTTGAACGCGAAGCCTGACTTCGGATTGAGGATGTTGGGCAAGGCATCGGTGGTGAACAGGCCGCGCCACAAGGTGCGTGGGTCGCTTCCGCTGACCACCCCGCGATAATCGAAGCGATCATCGCGGAGTGGCACAAACTGGGGGTGGAGGTAAGCGATGTTGCCGCCCGTATCGGCGAACAAGGTATTGTTCGACGAATTGGCGCGACGCGACGAGGCGCGCATGAAGTCGCCGAGATTGTCGGCTTTGGTGCGCAAGAAGCTTTGCTCGAGCGCGTGAACCGGATCATCCATGATCGAGAAGGCGATATATCTGCCTTTCTCGCTGCGGATGATCGGACCGTGCATCGTCTTCATCACGCCGAATGTGCGCTCGGTGAGACTTCCGTTGGCGGCGCGGATGCGGATCGTCACCGGCTTGATCGACAACGGGCGGACATCCCCGCCAAAGCGATAACCGAGCTTGCCATTGGGCAGCCGCGCGAAGGTCTCGGCATATTCGTCGCGATTGTCGAGCCCGCTCGACGTGTGCATCCAGCCGGCCTTGGCGTTGAACCCCTGATAGACGAACAATTGACCCCAGGTGACCGCGCCATAGACGTTGAGGCCCTCGCTGCTGGTGACCTGGACCACATCGCGAAAGAAGAAACTGGTGTGCGGGTTGATCAGCAGCAACGGATTGCCGCTGGTCGATCGCGACGGGCCGATGGCAATGCCATTCGAACCTTGCGGCTCGCCCCCCGGTTTGACGCTGGCGACTTGCGGGGCGGCGCGATCGTATAAGGCGCGAAGTCCGTCGAGATCGACATATTCGATATCCCCGCCAATGCTCCCTTCGGAAAAGCTTAGCGCCATCCACGGCTCGAAGTGATTGAGGACGCGCGGACGGATTGCAGGATGGGTAGCGAGATAGAAATTGAGTCCGTCCGCCCAGCCGATCATCAGCTGCCGGAGCCAATACGGGCTGGCGCCATATTTGGCCCTCAACTCTGCTTCGTCGATCCACAGCCGCTGGCGCAGATCCTTCCATAGCGCTGCGTCACCTTCGGCTTCGGACAGTCGGCCGAGACTGGTCAGATAGTTGGACTCGACCCGGTTGAAGTCATCCTCGGCCTGCGCATAGGCCATGCCGAAGACGGCGTCGGCGTCGGTCCGGCCGCGGATATGGGCGATGCCCCATTGGTCGCGCGCGATGGTGATCGTCGTCGCGCGCTGGGCAAGGCGCTGGGCGTCGGTCGGAACTGCGGCGGCGCTGTTAGTGCCAAGCATCGCCAGCAAGAGGAACTTCGCGATTTTCATGCATATGCTCCGCTGTGCCGACCCGCATCCTGCGGCCCGCCACGGCGAAAGGCAATCAGCGGCGCGCTGATGCGACCCGGGCCACGGTAGCGGTATTGATCAGGGGTTTGGCGCCGTCGCCAAGGATGATGAACGCCGCCCAGTAGAAAGGATGCGAGGTCTGGGGATCGTCCATCAGCCCGCGCTGTGCGTCGCCCAGCGCTTGCGCCAGTGGTTCGCCGGGTCGCGCCTCGATCAGGCCCGAAATCAGCCGCTTGGTCGCATTATATTCGTCCGGCACCGGCCAATGGCTGGCGATGACCGAGCGGGCACCGGCGCCGATGAACGCGCGGACCAAACCGTCGAGTGCATAATTGCCACCGGTCATCACCCCCGCTTCGCGCGACGCGCCGGTCGTGGCGGCGCCTGCGGTGTCGCAGGCGGACAGAATCACGACATCGGCATCAAGCTTGAGGTCGAAGATCTCGCGGAAACTCAACAAGCCGTCCGATCCCGGGCCACCGAACGAAGTGACCAGCGCCGGTCGCGGCGGGCAATCGGGACGCGGCGCCGTCACCAGCCCGTGGGTCGCGAAATGGAGGATCCGGTAATTGTCGAGCTGACCATCCTGGAGCAGAGCGGTGTCGGAGAACGCCGCGCCGGTCAGCAATTTGCTGTTCGCCGCGCCGAATACCGCACTCGCCAGAGTCAGCTCTGCGGGCGAGATCGGGCGCTGCCATTGCTGCACCGGCCAGTCGCAATCGTCGGCCACGGCGGCCACCGGCTTAACCGTTACCGGCGCATTATCGCCCAGCCCGAGATAGGCATTGCGGGCGCGCGACGGCGCGATGGCACGAACATCGAGGAAGCTTCGCGGGCTGACCGAGATCGAAATTTCGCGACCGCGCCCGAGCCAGTCGACCCCGCGCATGTCGAATGGATCGGCATTGGCCAGCTTCTGGCGCGCATTATACGCGTCGAGCCCGCTTTGTTTGGCGATCAGCAGATAGGGCGGCAGCTGGAGCATCGGCCCGTCGGGCTCGAACACCAGATGCTTCAAGCCCTGGACTTCGCCGTCGAGTGGTCCGAACAAGTCGAGGTACAGCGAGCGCGCATTATCGGCGTCGAACGGGTCGGTCACCGCTTGATTGTTCTCGATCCGGACGATCGACCGACGTATCTGCGACACCTTGTCCGCCATGACGTTGCGGTTCGTCGCAATCCGCATCGCGCGCGCTGCGCCGTGGGTAGCGAATACGGCATAGAGCGAATTACCGACGCCCATCATCTTGTAATAGCCTTCGCCATCGCGAAGGGCGGCCTGCAAATCGGACAAATCGGTCTGCTGCGGCGCAAGCACCTTGTAGCGCGGATAGGCGGCGAGCTGCGATTGCAGGCTGGTCTGGTCCGAGCGCATCTGCTCGAGGCTGGCTTTGGTCGCGGCCAAGGTTGCAACGTCAACCGCGCTGGGCGCTTTCTTGGCCGTGAGGTCGATCATTTCCGCTTCGGTACGCGCAATTTCGCGAGTCCGTGCAACCGCGAGCCTGAACAGCGCCGACGCTTCCCCGTCACCTTCGGACAATTGCCGTGCGAGTACGGCCTGGGTCTGGGCGACGCCCGGCCGGGCCAATGCCTGTGCGGCGCGGAACATCAGCGCCGCAGACGCCCCCGAGCCATCCTTGGCGAGCAATTCGAAATAGGGCGTGAGCAGGTCGCGAAGCGCGATCCCGCTGTCGGGGATCAACGCGCTTTGATCGACCACCGCCGCAAACAGGATCCGCGCGGCGGCCGTATCGCCACTTCGCGCCATGAACGCTGCTTTGCGCGCGCGCGCCGCGAGCAGCATTGGCGAATCGGGATAATTACGCGCCAGCACGCTGATCGCTGAATCATAGGCGCCGCTCGCCGAACCCGAATTGCCGCCAGCTTCGGCGACCAGCGCACGTTCCACTTCAATGTCCGCGCTAAGCCAGCCAGCCGATGCCAACCTGCCGTTGCGAACCTCCTTCAATTTGGCCTGCGCTTTCGACAAATTGGCACTGGCTTCAGCCAGTTTGCCGGTCATCCGATGCGCGATTCCCGACAATTGCAGCGCCTGAGCATCGAGCACCATGGCCCGCTCGGCCGGGCGCAGGCCATTGCCAACATCGACCTGCTTGTAAGCGTTGCTTTCGCGGTTGATTTCGTCGGCAAGGGGCAAGGTGATCAGCCCATTTCGCAATTCGGTGTCTTCAGTCGACTCGATCGCTGCCACTGTCTTGCCGAGCTCGGCCAGGGCCGCCTCCGCCTGCCGCTGATTGAGCTGGTTGATCGCGCGATAGTTGCGGATCAGCCGCTGGAGCACGGCATCGGTTCTCGGGGCCTTGCTTTCGGCCTGCGTGAGCAGGCGCAGCGAGGCATTGAAGTTACTCAAATTAGATTGCTGCAGACCCTGGTTGGCAAGCGCTTCGGCCAAGGCGGAGGGGTCGTTGCGATCGCGCAGCGCGATCGTTTCGAAGAATTGGTCCGACTGCGCGAACTGGCCGCCATTGTTGAGTGCGTAAGCTTCAACCCGCGCCGCCGACGGATCGAGCGATCCGGCCTGCGTTCGGGCGAAAGCGGCGGCGTCGCTGACTTCGGTGGTTGCAACGCGCACTGCGCCAACCTGCGGACGGTCGCTAACGACACTGGCGAGTGCGAGGCGAAGCGCAGGGTCATAGCCGGCGAGCCCTTCGACCAGATAGCTCGTCTTGCCGCGAGTTAGCGCGTAGCGCTTGTAATCGAGCTTGGCGGCTTCGTCGCGGCACGTCAGGCTGGTGGCCGTGCCCGCCCCGTCAATCGCCACCTGCGCGGGCGCGCTGCATGTCAGGCTGCCCGACTTGAGCGCACTCGGTTCAGCTGCGGGATCGATGTGGCGACGCACCGCGAGCAGGCTGCCGACCGCGCTCGATGCGTCGCGGCAGGTGAGGACATAAGCGCGATCGAAAATGCCGGTCAGCCGCGTATCGGTGGCGCGCGACTGGGCGGTGCACATCACCCCCGAATCGCCGAGCCGGAAGCTGGTCCGATTGGCGATCGGAAGCGTCGTTGCGCCGATCGCGCCCGAGGCGATGCTGGCGCTGGTGGCCAGAAGCAGGAAGCGGCTGAGCCTGGATGCGCGGATCACTTGCCGTCTCCCTTCTTGACCTTCTTGGTTTTTTTCTCCTCATCGGTCTCGTCATCTTCATCCGGACTCCCGTAGAGCGACGGATTGCCGGCCCCCGACGCCGGATCATTGATGTCGTCACTCTGGTCGAGCGGGCGCGAGTCGAACAATGGCATTGGTGGCTCGATCGGGCTCGACAGATCGCCCTCGTCGCCGGTGTTGCCATCATCAATATCGGACTCGTTGCCGAATAGTCCGTCACCCAAGCCGCCATTGCCGGCGAGCTGAAGGTCGGTCGGCTTTACAGTGTCAACGACCGGCGGCGGGGGCGGGCTGCAGGCACCGACCAGCGGGCAGCCGTTGATCGTGCTGTTGGCGGTGAACTCCGTCGTCCCGATCTCGGTGACCAGCCGATCGCGGGCCGCGATACCGGTCAACGTGCCCTGCTGGGTGATGATCTGGCCGTTGATCACCAGGTTGACCGAGCCCGGTGGTGCGTCGCCGTCATCGCTGTTCCCGTCGAAGCCGACATCGGTGAGCAGGAACCCGGCCGGAGTTTCCCGGGTGCCAGTATTCTGGACCAGGAAGTTTAGAACGTCTTCGCCGCCGTCGCCATTGTCGCCGCCGATGTCGAAGTCTGCCGCGTTGAGCACCCCGCCTGGCCGCTGGACCGCGGCTGGCGCGTTCAGTTCGGCAACCTGACCGGAATAGCGCGGATTTGCTTCGAGCTTGGCGAGGATGTCGCCGCTGGCGACGAAAATGTTCGGCGCGTAAATTCCAAGGGTGCCGCTCAGCGTCGTTCCCTGGCCATAGAGCGAGACCGAACCGGTCGCTGCGTCGAGCTCGAACAAGCGGGTGTCGAAGCCGACCGTGTCGCCGACGCCAAGGCCGGTGAAGGTCACGTTGCCGACGATCCTGATCGACCCGACCGACGGATTCTCCGCGCTCCCGGCAATGGTTCCGAATCCATAGTCGGATTCACTGTCGCCGCCGTTCGCCGCGTTGATGGTCAAATCGCCGATGATCATGTTGGGCGCGGCGCCATAGGCCTGGTCAGCCGCGATCGTGAATTGGGTGTGGATGCGGTCGGCTTCGGCGTCGGACAGGCGATAGCCCGATCCGGTGAGCCCGTCACCGATCAGCGTCTGCGTTGCATTACGCGAAATCAGATGGAGATCGCCGTTCTGGACCAACGCGTTGGTGCCGATGTCAATATCGTTGGAGATAATCCGGCTGTTGCCGTTGAGCGTGCCATTGAGCGCAAACGTGCCCCCGGTATCGATCAAGGCGCCGGTCGAGGTCTGGAGCGACTGCAACGTCGTGTCCGTGCCGACGTAGGCCTCGAACGTGTCAGCCTGCGACGATCCGCCGAAGGTCGCCGATCCGCCGGTCCTGGTCTTGGTCGCGCTGAACGCCAGCGCCGGGTTAAAGGTCTCGCCGCCGTTGAGTCCCGCGAACATCGCATAGCCGCCGAGAATGAACTGCTCGGGCGTGGTAATCGCGCCGAAGCTGGCGTTGGTGCCGGCGAGGGCAATGACATCATGTCCGGCGTCGATCATTCCCACCGTCAGGCTGCCCGGGGTGTAGAGGCCGACATAGCCGTCGGTGGAGATATTGCCGGTGACGATCGATGCGCCGAACACCTCGACCGGGGTTCCGGTAGCGACGTCCTGAGTCGTAATCCCGCCGGTGTCGGCGGCGCTCGACAGCGCGCTGATGGTGATATTGCCGACATTGACCGCGCCCGCAGCCACAAGCTTGACCAATGTCCCCGCGGTCAGATTGCCGCCATTGATGGTGCCGCCCGAAGCCATCCGCAACGACGTTCCGGCGGAGATCGCCTGAGTCTGCATCGCGCCACCCGACGCCAGCGCGACCAGCCCATCGGCGTCGATTGCGCCAACGTTGAGCGTCGTCCCGGCTGAAGCCTGGACGCTACTCGCGCTGATTGCGCCGGCGGTGATCGATCCGCCGGTCGCAACCGGAGTAAGGGCGAACACCACTTCAGGATCGAAATCATCCTCGCCGTTGAACACGCCGCCATTGCCAGTGAACATCGACGAATTGGCGAGATAGACCCGCCCTCCCGCATTGATTGCGCCAGTCAGGATATTGCCGCTGGCCATCACCAAGAAATCGGCCCCGGCGTTGATGGTGCCCGTCGTAATCGGGCCCAGCGTCGCGAAGCCGACCGATTCGGCGCCGCTAACGTTGCCGACGGAAATCGAGGTGCCCGACTTCATACCGACCGAGAAACCATCATCTGCAGGACCACTCGGAGTGACGAAACCCGCCGACAAGACGCCGAGCGAGATCGCGCCCTGTGCGCTGCCGGAGATCGAGCGACCCGAGGTCAAATTGACGCCGGTGACGCTTCCGACCGCGTCGAAATCAATCCCGTCGGTGGCGATGGCGTTGCCAAGCACGATCGACCCGCCGCTGTTGAGGCGGATTGCATCGTTGTCGCTAACCGACAGCCCGGCGACCAGGTTGGCGAGCGTCATATTGCCGCCCGAATCGACCAGGATATTGGTCTGCGAATTGATATTGCCCGAATTGAACGCCGTACCCGCCGAGGCGCGGAAGTTGCCGGTCGTGACCGGGCCGTTGATGGCGATCGATCCGCCGGTCGCGGCCGGGAACAAGGCCAGGATCGGTGCCCGGTTGAAGGTCAGGAATGGCCCGCCCAGCGGCGACATCGAATAATTGCCGAGATAGACATAGCCACTGTTGCCGGTGGTCATCGAACCAGCGGTGATGTTGCCGCCGACCAGCGCCAAGATCCCGCCGCCCGAAGTCAAATTGCCGGTGACGAGGTTGAGCGGCGTGCCGAAGCCGATATTGCCAAGCGCATTGATGGCGCTGGTGGTGATATTGCCGTCCGACGCGAGGCCGACCCGGTAGCCGGCGCCAGGGACGCCGCTCGGGGCGGTGATTCCGGCGGTAATTGCGCCAAGCTGCATCGTCCCGACCGCCTGGCCGAGCACCGAATTGCCGGCGGTGATGGTCAGGCCGGTCAGCGTTCCAAGCGTCTGGAAGTTGATCGTCTGGCCTGACGTGGCGTTGCCGAGCCCGATTGCGCCATTCGAGCGAAGGTCGATATAATTGCCCGCGCCAAGGTTGCCGAGCGCGATTCCGCCGGTCGAGCGAATGTCGATGAAGCTGCCTGCAGTGAGATTGCCGTTGGTGATCAGTCCGCCCGAGCGCTCGAAGATCGACGTCCCGGCGGTAAGGTTGGACAGCGTCAGGTTGCCGCCGCTGCTGGCATAGATCGAGCCGGCGACGGCGATGCTGCCGCCAATCTGTCCCCCGGCGATCAGCGACACCGCGCCGGTGCCGGCGTTGATCGCGCCGACGCTGATCGACGTGCCGGCATTGATCGCCAGCAGTCCATTGGTCGTAATGGCGCCGCTGGAGAAGAAGGTCCCCGCCGCGGCCTGGAAGCTGCCGGCCAGGGTCGGACCGTTGATCGTGATCGAGCCCAGCGACGGGACCGGCGTTGCGCCGAACACCAATGCAGGATCGAAATTGTCCCCGTCGCAGTCACCGCAACCGCCGCCGGCCGCGATGAACATTGACGAATCGGCGAGGTAGACCCGCCCGACGGCGGTGATTGGGCCAAACAGCATGTTGCCGCTGGCCATCACCAGGAAATCTGCGCCGGCGTTGATCGTGCCGGTGGTGATCGGGCCTAGGGACGCGAAGCCGACCGAATAGGCGCCAGCGACGTTACCGGTGGTGATCGACGTTTCGGATCCAATTCCGACCGAGAAGTTATCATCCGGGACGCCCTGTGGGCTGATCAGCCCGGCCGAAATTGCGCCAAACTGGATCGCTCCTCCGGCATCGCCACCGACCGATATGCCCGAGGTCAAATTGCCTCCGGTCACGCTTCCGGTGGCACTGAAGTCTATTCCGTCCTTGGCGATCGCATTGCCCATCAGGATCGACCCGTTGCTGTCGAGGCGGATGGCCTGATTGCTGCCGGGATCGACGTTGAGGCCGGCGACAAGGTTGCCGAGCGTCATGTTTGAACCGCTATCGATCTGGATGTCGGTTTCCGAAGTAATGTCGCCGGATGTGAACGAACCGTCGGCCTCGGCGTGGAAGAAGCCCACCGAAGCCGTGTTGAGCAGGATCGAGCCTGCTGCGTACAAGTCGGCGCGGCCGTCGACGTCAAGAATGTTGGCCGTGATGCCGCCACTCCACGCGGCGAGATCAAGGTTGCCGCTGATCGTGAAATTATAGGCGTTGATCAGCCCCGGCGCGGAAATCGAGAGGTTGCCGCCAATGTCGAGGTTGGCGCTGGTGACAAAATTATTGCCGGTGGTGATCGTCGCGGTGTCGGCGAAATAGGTGCCCCGGTTCGACGGCGGATCATTGACCGGATCGAACACGAAATTGCCCGCGCTCAAAGTCAGGTCTCCGGCGTGCATGTCGCCATTGTTGGCGAACAGCGACAGATTGCTGCGGGTGGTGAAGCTGAAGCCATTGATTACGTCGACATTGCCGTTCCTGATTGAGACTGAGTCGAGGCCTGAGATGGATCCGCCGAAGGCGTTGTTGCCAACTCCGACCACGAAATTGAGCGAATTGATGTTGCCGTCGGCATTGAAGAAGGTGAATTCATTCCCGCCCAAGGCGGAGACGCTGCCATTGGGAATACCGATCCCGGCGGTGGCGATTGCGGTGCCATTAATGTCGCCGGCGTTAAGTGTGCCGCGCTGAGCCGGCAAGAGGTAGCGGTTCGTCGCGACAACCCCGATTCCGCCGTCGCCACCGACCGTGGCATTGCCGGCGAGGCCAATGGTTCCGCTCGGTCCTGAGCCGTTGTTGTAGCCAAAACCTGCATCGCCACCGGTTGCGTTGGCTGTCAGCGTAGCCAAGTCGACATTAACGGTCGATCCGCGGACGAGCAGCACGGCGTTGCCATTGGTCGCGTTGCCGCCATCGCCGCCATTGCCATTGGTCGCGCCACCATTGCCGTTCCCGCCCCGGCCGCCCAACGCGCTCGAGTCGGCGGTGATCGTGCCATAGTCGCCGAGGCCGTTATTCAAGCTCAAGGCTTCGCCGTTGCCTCCGCTTATCGTGCCGATGTTGATCGATCCGCCAACACCATCGCCGCCATCGCCGCCATCGCCTCCGGCCCCGCCGTCGCCATTGCCACCATTGCCGCCATAGCCGCCGGTGCCGCGGGCATTGCCGATGGCATGATCGATTGTGACCGTGCCGTTGCCGGCCGCGGCGCTGATGTTGCCGGTGCCGGCCATTCCGTCGCCGCCTTGACCGCCTATGCCGCCAACATTGCCGCTGGCACCGTTGCCGCCATTGCCGCCGGTCCCGTCGACGTTGACCTCGGCATAGCCGCTACCTTCGAAAGCGTCGCCGATGATGGTGATTGAGCTCGGCCCGAGGTTGCTATTCGCGGCGTGTATCGTCGCCCAGCCGCCGGTGCCATTGCCGCCATTGCCGCTAGCGTTTAGGCCGTTGCCGCCGCTGCCCGCCGACGCGACGTAAGCGCCACCACCGATAACGATGTCGCCGTTTTTGGCGAATATATGCGCTCCGCCGACACCAGAACCGGTATTGGAGGGGGGAGTTCCGCTGCCGAGCCCATTGCCGCCGGTCAGCCCGTATCCGCCGAATCCGCTGGTCGAGACCGTTGCGTAACCATAAATGGTGATGTCGCCGCCGTTTGCCTCAATCGTCGCATAGTCGCCGCCAAACCCATCGCCGCCGGTCCCGCCCGCAGCGAAGCCGCCATAACCGTCGGCCGTTACCGTGGCGCTGCCACCGGGCCCGTCCGTGCCGATTGTAATCGTGCCGAGCGTGGTGAGGATCTGCGCGCTGCCGCCAGTGCCGTTGCCGCCTTGCCCACTGGGTGCGCCATGCGCGCCGCCGCCATAGCCGTCGGCAGTGACATCGGTATTGCCAGCGATGGCGATCGTGCCGCCCAGGCCGCCCGTTCCAAAGGTCTCGATCCGTGAGGTTCCGCCGACCGCGTTGCCGCCAGAGCTCGCGTTATCGTAAGTGTCGCCCCCCGTAGCACTGGTGCCGAGCCAGGCATTGCCGGCGACCGAAATCACCGTCCCATCGGTCGATGTTAGCCGCACTTCGCCGCCCTGACCACTGCCGCCTGAGCCGTCATAGCCGTCTCCGCCACCGCCGCCGGCGTACATCGCCAAATTGCCCAGGAAATTGAGGCTGGCGGTCGCCGCGCCAAACGACTCGACCACCACTAGCCCGCCAGTGCCGCTGCCACCGCCGCCATCCACCGCATAGCCCGAGGCATCGAGTTCGGTCGATCCGGCCGTTACCGAAGCGTTGGCGCCGCTGGCCTGGATCGTAACCTGGCCGCCCTGGCCGTTGCCGCCGATCGGACCATCGCCGCCGAAGCCCGTCGCGCTCGCAGTAAGCGAGGACTGAAGGTCGATTGTCCCGTCAGCATTGGCGTATAGGAACGTTGCTCCGCCTTCCCCGTAACCACCTGAATTCGCGCTATTTCCGGCTGTGCCACCGGTGCCGTCGGTCGACAAATTGACCGCGCCGGCCACACTCAGCAGCGCGTTCGCGGCATAGGTCCTGACTTCGCCGCCATTCGCGTTGCCACCATTGCCGTTGCTGCCATCGCCGCCCCATGCATCGGCTAAGACGTCCGCCGCCCCACTGACGAACAGGCTGCCTGCGGTGGAACTGTACAAATGGGCATCCCCGCCAACCGCCGCGCCGCCAGCCATTCCGTCGCCGCCAAAGCCCCAAACCGAAAGAAATAGGTCGTTGGCGAATAAAGCGTAGCCGAAATCGTCGGTGTAGATTTCGGCCAAGCCACCCTCGGCATAGCCGCCAGCGCCGCTCTTCGAATTGCCACCGTACGCGTCCGCGGTACCGTCGACGTTCCCCGAAAATGTCGCGGAAGACCCGTCGCCGGTGGAATAGATGCTGAACGTACCGCCGTAGGCGTCGCCACCGGAGCCACTCGTCCCGTCGCCGCCGAAAGCGTAAGCGGAGCCAAACAGCACTCCCCCGACCGCAACTGAGCCATCTAACTTTGCTCGTACATAAGAAAGGCCGCCAGTTGCCAAACCACCGCTTGCGCCGTCGCCGCCGAACCCGTCTGCCGACAGGAATAAAGAACTGGTGACCGCCAGGTCTGCTCCCGAGTCCGCGCCAAGCCACGCCGTCCCGCCAAGGCCTCCGCCGCCGGATCCCGCAATGCCGTCGCCGCCGAATCCACTTGCGTCCAAAGACGCGTAACCCCCGATGGCGATATTGCCATTGCCATAGCTAGTGAGAAGCCGTGCGATCCCGCCTGTGCCCTCGCCACCAATGTTGCCGTCGCCGCCAGTGCCGTTGGCGCTGAGCTCCGCCCTCCCCCCGATCAGGATTTCACTGTCGAAAGCATTGAGCGGCGCAAGCCCTCCGATGCCATCGCCGCCAGTACCCAGATAAGCGTCGCCGCCTCTACCGTCCGCCAACGCCCGGTGGTTGCCCGCAATAGAAATGGTACCGAGACCGTTGAACAGCCGTGCGACACCGCCGTCCCCGATGCCGCCAGTGCCGCCGCCAATACCAAATGTGCTGCCACCGTGGCCGCTTGCGTCGAGATACAGGTTGCCACCTAGCGTCAAGCCGCCGTCGGGGCCGACGATCGCGCCGAAGCCATAGCCGTTTCCGGCGGCTCCACCATTAAAGTTGTCACCGCCGCGACCCACTGAGGAAATCGACACGTTGCCGGTCACCGATCCCGTCGTCGTGCCGTACCAGGAAAGTTCGGCGTGACCGCCACTGCCATTTCCCGAAACACCAACGCCGACCCCGCCGGTGCCGTTGGCGGCCATGGTAAGGATGCCATTAAAATCAATCGAATTGTTCGCACTGAGCGAATCGAAGTAAAAGCCATCGCCAACAAGCACGTCGCCGCCCGTGCCATCGCCGCCATTGCCATTGCAGGAGAAGCATTCGAGTCCGTCCCCGCGACCGCCAATTCCGTCGGCGTGCAGGTTGGCTGACTTTGCCGTGATAGAACTGTTCGTCCCTGCGGCGTAGAGCTCGACCGTCCCGCCAATACCGTCGCCGCCATCCGCGCCGCTTCCACCAGCATCGCCGCCACTTCCAACTGAGCTCGCGAACAGGTTGTTGTTCAGCGCAAGGTGACCGCCACCGAGTGCAAGAATCGAGATTGTGCCGCCTTTCGCATTTCCAGCAGCGGCGCTGAAACCCATCCCGCCCTTTGCATCCGTCGAAAAAAGACCCGTGGCGCCAAGCAAGTTGAGAATCCCGCTCGACAAAGCGCGAGCGACGACGGTGCCAGCGGTCGCATTGCCGCCGGCCGCACCATTGCCACCGGTGGCATTGGCGGAAGCCGTCAAACTGGTTTGGACGTTGAGCGTGGTTCCGCCTTGCGCGGTCAGTGTGACTGTCCCGCCCGTGGCATTCCCGCCAGCGCCGGAGGCGGCGTATCCACCAAGGGCGTCAGCTACAAAGTTCGCCGATCCAGTGCCATTGATCGCGCTGTTCGCGCCGGTCGCAAGCAAGGTCACGAGGCCGCCCGTGGCATTGCCGCCGTTGCC
>JBKJUB010000099.1:0-11746 GCA_046590765.1 Sphingomicrobium sp.
CCCGCAGTCCGATGCGCTGCGGCGGCGGTTGGCCGATTTATACGGCGTCGCGGCGAACCAATTGTGGGTCACGCGCGGCAGCGACGATGCCATCGACTTGCTTATCCGCAGTTTCTGCGAGGCGGGCCAGGACAGTATCGGGATCGTCGAGCCCACCTTCTCGGCCTACGCCCAGTTCGCGCGGGTCCAGGGCGCGGCGGTCGTTTCGTCCCGGCTCGGCGAGGATTTTGCGTTCGACGCCGAGGCGGTGCTCCATACGATGCAGCGCGCCCGGCCCAAATTGCTGTTCCTGTGCACCCCCAACAACCCGACCGGGTCGCCGGTCAGTGCCGCCGACGTCCGCCGCATTGCCGCCGCGCTGCCCGACACGATCGTGGTCGCCGACGAAGCCTATGGCGAATTCACCGACGCGCCGAGCCTGGCGGCGGACTGCGGCGGAACCGAGAATCTTGTCGTCCTTCGCACCCTTTCAAAGGCCTATGGCCTGGCTGGCGCGCGGATCGGTTGCGCGATCGGATCGCCCGAGCTGATCGCGCTGATCGCCCGCGTGTCGCCGCCTTACCCGCTCCCCGTCCCAAGCATCACCGCCGCGCTCGACTCGCTTGGCCCCGAGCGGATGCCAGTCCATCGCCAGCGGATCGCCACCTTGATCGAGGACCGTCAGCGGATCGCGGCGCAGCTTCACGGGGTCGATGAGATTCGCTCTGTTCGCGAAGGCGGCAACTTCCTGTTCCTCGAAGTCGCCGACCCCGCCGAACTCGCTCAGCGCCTTGCCGCGGCGGCGATCCGGGTGCGCTTTCGCCCCAACGCCGCGCCGGGCGGGGTCCGCGTCACGATCGGGACCGCAGAGGAGAATGCGGCGCTGCTCGCGGTGTTCGGGATTGGCGCGCCCGCCCGCACACGCCGCGCCGATGTCGTTCGTGACACCAAGGAAACGCGGATCGCGCTCAGCATCGACCTCGACCGGCCCGAGCCGCGCCACATCGACAGCGGGATCCCATTCTACGATCATATGCTCGACCAGGTCGCCGCGCATGGCGGGTTCGGGCTGACCTTGGCCTGCACCGGCGATGTCGCAATCGATCCGCACCACAGCATCGAAGACATTGCGATTGCGCTCGGCACTGCGCTTCGCCAGGCGCTCGGCGACAAGCGCGGGATTGGCCGGTTCGGCTTCGCCTTGCCGATGGACGAGACCGAGGCGCAGGTGCTGATCGACCTGTCGGGGCGTCCGTTCGCCAAGTTCGAGGGCAGCTTCGATACCCCCGCAGTCGGCGATTTGCCGACGCAGATGGTGCCGCACATCTTCCGCAGCCTCGCCGACAGCATGGGCGCCGCGATCCATGTCCGAGTCACCGGCGACAATGATCATCACAAGGTGGAGGCGTGCTTCAAGGCGTTTGGCCGCGCGCTTCGCCAGGGGTTGGCGATCGAGGGGAATGGCGGCGTGCTGCCGTCGACTAAGGGCATGCTGTGAGCGAGTTGCTGATCCTCGATCTTGGCTATGGCAATACCCGCTCGGTGGCGCTGGCATTCGAGCGGCTGGGCGTAACCGCGACCCTGTCGGCGGACCCGGCGGCGGTCGATCGCGCCGACCGGGTGGTGCTGCCCGGAGTCGGTGCAGCTGGTGCGGCGATGGAACGACTGCGGCAATCGAGGCTCGATGACGCGCTTCGCCGCCGCACCCGCCCGACGATCGGAATTTGTCTCGGCATGCAACTGATGTTCGAGACTTCGGACGAGAATGGCGGGACGAATATGCTCGGCCTGCTTCCCGGTTCGGTCACCGAATTGCGGCCGAGCCCCGGCTTTCCCATCCCGCACATGGGGTGGAGCGCGCTTGCCACCGAGGCCACCGACATCGGGCTCGACCCCGGCGCCTACGTCTATTTCGCACACAGCTTCGCTTGTCCCGATGGTCCGCACACCGCCGCGCGAGCAATGTACGGCGGCACTTCGATCCCGGCCGCGATCCGCAGCGGGGCCTGGTGGGGGGCGCAATTCCACCCTGAACGGTCGTCGGTCGCGGGCAGCCGCTTCCTCGAAGCGTTCCTCGCCGCATGATCCTGCTCCCCGCAATCGACCTGATTGGTGGTCGCTGCGTCAGGCTGGCGCAGGGCGATTTCGATCGCGAGACGCGCTATTCGGACGACCCCGCAGCGGCGCTCGGCGACTTCGCCGATGGTGGCGCGATCGAAGCGCATCTGGTCGACCTCGACGGTGCCCGTGCCCGCGAACCGCGCCAGCACGACCTGTTTATCGCACTGGCCAAAGTGACCGCGCTTGCACTTCAGGTGGCGGGCGGGTTCCGGACCATCGACCAGGTCCGCCGCATACTCGACGCCGGGGTCGCGCGGGTCGTCATCGGCAGCCTCGCGATCGACGATCCCGAGGCTTTCGAGCGGACGATTGACCAATTCGGCGCCGACCGCCTGACCCTCGCACTCGACGTTCGGATCGAGGACGGTACGCCCATGGTCGCGACCCACGGTTGGGCCACCGGATCTGGCGAGAAGCTCGACTCCGTCCTCGCGCGCCATCCTGCGGTGCGCCATTTGCTGGTCACCGATATCGACCGCGATGGGATGCTCGACGGCCCCAATCTCGCGCTGATGAAAGCTATTGTCGCGGCGCATCCGGCTGTCGAGCTCCAGGCCTCGGGCGGGGTCGCAGTGCTCGCCGACCTCACCGATCTCGCCAACGCCGGTGCCGCGCGGGCGATCGTTGGCAAGGCGATCTGGGAACGGCGGTTCACTGTCGCCGACGCGGTGACTTATGCCAACGGCTAGGATCATTCCGTGCCTCGATGTGGCCGATGGCCGCGTGGTCAAAGGCGTGCAGTTTCGCGATCATCGTGACATTGGCGACATCGTCGATCATGCCCTGCGCTACCGCGACGAGGGCGCCGACGAACTGGTGTTCTACGACATCACCGCCAGTGCCGACGGGCGCACGGTCGACCTCGCGTGGGTCGAGCGGGTCGCGGCGGTGATCGATATTCCATTTTCGGTTGCGGGCGGGATCGGCGATGTCGCGGCGGCGCGTGCCGTGCTCTCAGCCGGCGCGGACAAGATTAGCGTTAATTCGCCCGCGTTGCAGCGACCCAAACTGCTGGGCGAGCTTGCTGCCGCGTTCGGGCGGCAATGTGTCGTGCTCGGCATCGACAGCATGGTCGGCCCCGACGGCCGCCAGTCGGTCAAACAGTTCACCGGTCGGCCCCAGGCGACCCGCAGCAGCGGGCGCGAGACAATTGCCTGGGCGGTCGAGGCGACGCAGCTCGGCGCGGGGGAGATCGTGCTCAACTGCATGGACCGCGATGGGGTACGCGACGGCTATGACATTGCCCAGCTCACTGCCCTGGTCGCGGCAGTCAATGTGCCGGTGATCATCTCGGGCGGTGCAGGCACGGCGGCTCATTTCGCCGAGGCATTCCGCGCGGGGGCGAGCGGGGCGCTGGCCGCCTCGATTTTTCACGACCGGCGGATCGCGATTGGCGATCTCAAGGATGATCTGGCGGCACAATCAATCGAGGTACGGCGATGATCGACGGGGATTTACTCATGTGGGAGGCAATGGGCGGCATGATCCCGGCGATCGTGCAGGATTCGGCGAGCGGTGAGGTGCGGATGCTCGGCTATATGAACCGCGATGCGCTCGAGGCGACAGTGAAGACCGGCTTCGTGACGTTTTACAGCCGCTCTCGTGGTGCATTGTGGCGCAAGGGTGAGACCAGCGGGAATACGCTCGCTTTGGTCGGCATCGCGCTCGACTGCGACCGCGATGCGTTGCTCGTGACCGCGACCCCGAACGGCCCAACCTGCCACAATGGCACCACTTCTTGCTTCGGCGACACACAAGCCCCCGGCACCGGCTTCATCGCCGAGCTCGAACGCGCGCTGATTGACCGCGCGAAGGCCGATCCGGCGACCAGCTATACCGCCCGATTGCTAAGCGAAGGCGTCAAACGCGTTGCGCAGAAAGTGGGCGAAGAAGGCGTCGAGACCGCGCTCGCCGGGGTTGCCGGTGACGATGCGGAGCTCGCCAGCGAGGCCGCCGATTTGGTCTATCACCTGACGTTGTTGCTCCAGGCGCGGGGCCTATCGTGGTCGCCGGTGATCGATGAGTTGCGCCGCCGTCACGCCGACAGCAGGGCCACGGTCTCCGCATAGAGCGCCGTGCTGGCGGCGGCGATGATCCGTCCGCCGTCCCAATCCTCGCTGCCGTGCCAATCGCCGATCGTCCCGCCGGCGCCGCGCACCACCGCAACCAATGCGTCGAGATCGTGCCGCTTGAGCCCGCTTTCGATCACCAGGTCGATATCGCCCGTCGCGACCCGCGCATAGGCCAGGGCGTCGAGCCCGTAGCGCGCAACCAATGTCGCACCGCGCACCCGCTCGAACAGGTCGCGTTCGGCGCCCTCGAACAGATAGGGATCGGTGGTCGAAAGCCGCGCTGACGCAAGGTTCACGCAGCCGCTGGTCGTGACCAGCGCGCCATTGCGCAACGTAGTTCCCGCGCTGGCGATCAATGTTTCGCCTACCATTGGAAGATCAATCAGCCCCGCGACATGGTCCTCGCCCTCAATCACGCCGACCAACGTCGCCCAACTTGGCAGGCCGCAGATGAAGGCGCGTGTGCCGTCGATCGGGTCGATGCTCCAGGTCCGCCGCGCGCCCTCGGACGTCCAGCCGAATTCCTCGCCGCGGACCGCATCGTCTGGAAACGCGTCCAAAATCAGCGCTCGAAGCGCCGTTTCAATGTCTCGATCGATTTGCGTGACAGGGTCGAGTCCGACCGCCGCCTTGTTATCGTACCTGGAGTCGACGTCCCGCGACTGGGCGACGACCCGTCGTGCCGCCTTCGCCAGCTGGTCTAGAAGTTCGGGTACGCGATTCATGACAACGATGTGGCAAAAGGCAGGCGCCAAGCCAAGCGTTGACCGACTTCATCGGCAACGCAGAATCTCTGTATCCAAGCTCAGCATCACTGTCATGTGAGGGGTTTTGCTCAAAAACTGTCGACTAAAAATGAAGCCCCAGACCATTAGGCCTCGCGACCCGAAATCACTCATTCACTTAGATTTACGGCGAAACGTCAACAATCTCCCACACGCCTCCGTTAGCTACTGCTTCGGCCGAGCAGTTGCAGACTAGCGAAGGACATCGATTGCGCTCATGCTAGTCGATATCTTGATCATCGATTCACTCCTTTATCTGGCCCGCTTGTGTGAACGTCCCACGCACTATCGCGCCAGAAGGGCCTTCATTTCTGCAATTTCAGCTTTTTGACCTGCTACGATTCCTTCGCACAGTCGTGCGATTTCGGGATCGGTGATCGTCGATTTCTCGCACATCAGGATCGCTCCAGAATGATGTGGGATCATTGAGCGCAGGAACTGATTGTTGCCGACCAACCCCTGCTCGCGGATGCCGACAAACGACAATATAAACACGAGTGCAAAAGCGACGTGGAGCATGACGTTGAGCTTCTTGTTTTTATACATCGATCCCATCGTGATGAGCATGAGAGAGCCCATCGGTGCCCACATCATCAGCGCCATGTAGAAGAAGTTGATGTTCTGGATGAACTCGCCGAAGCTGTAGATCATCGCGAACATCACCACATACATTATCACCAGGCTGATCGTGAGATTCAGCGCAAGCATCCTGTAGTGCGAGCGCATCATGTCCGAGCTCGTTGTCGAGCCCATGTCGTGCATTCCCTGTTGCATATCATCATCCTCAAAACATCATGTGATCCATGCCATGCGTAAGTGCGGCACCCATGAATCCTTGCGCCGCAATCGCGAGTGTCATGATTGACAACGCTGCGATCATTCCGGTGCCGCGATCTTCCCAAGGCCTTTTCCAAGCCCAGATGCCGAGACCGGCGCCAGCCAGTCCAATGGTCACGCCCAGCCACCGGTGATAGGCAAGAACTGGGTCGGGATCGGCGCCAATCCCGGCGAGCCATCCGGCAGCGGCGGCAAGCGGGGCAAAGATACCGCCGGCAACTACCAAAAATTGAACGGGGGCGGCGAACGCTGGCTTTCTCCGGCCGGTAATTGCAGTCAGCAGCGCCGCAGGGAAAAACGCAATCGGGAAGTGAACGATTATTGGATGGAGCCGCCCAAGCCAGCCGAACAATCGTTCGAAGAAGGACATCTTGGAACGGTCCATCCCCATGTCCATCCCGTCCATCATTTCGTTTCCTTGCGCGTGGGGAGCGGCCGACGCGATGTTTATTGCCATCGGCGCGCCGGGTTGCATGCTCTGCTGCATCATCTTTGCGGCTTCGGCCTGCTTCTTCTTGTGATCCTTGTGTGCGAGCGCTGGCGAGGCGGCGAAAAGCAAGGCCAAGGTCAAAGCTAGCGCTACCCACATTGGACGAATGCAGCTCCAGAGGCCGCGCTGTTCGAGTGCGATATTCATATCAGTTTCCCTTCGATTTGCGTGAAGATCCGTGGGTGGACAGGATTTTCCAATCGCCACCGACCTTCCTCAAGACGCTGGTCGCGACACCGCGCCGCTCGAAAATTTCACCCTTCGCGGTTTCGATGCGATAATTGTACGTTTCGGTGGTCAGCGCGACAGGGCCTTCGAACCTGACGTCGACCTTATAATCGGAGAATTTGAATGACTTGAAATGGCCGAGCTCGGGGCCGAGGTGCTTGGCCAGATATTTGCCGTAGCTACCCTCGACACCGCCATTTTCGAACACCTGAGAATCGCCGGTGAACAGTTGCTCCGTGCCCTTGGCATCGAGCCGTTCGATGGCCGACTTATACTGCGACAGCACGCTCCGGACCGCCGACGAATCGGCAACTCGCGCCGTACCCGTCTGAGCGGCCACCGGTTGAATGGCGAATATGGCTGCGGCGAATATCACCATCTTGTTCATCACATTTCTCTTGCTTATGGCTCAAAACCAGACGCGAACGCCGGTCAGCAGGCTCCATCCGCCCGCCTTCTCGCCTTCGTCGCGAAGATATTGCCGAGTCTGGCCGAATGCCCGACGATATTGAACGCCGACATACGGCGCGAATTCGCGGCGGATTTCGTAGCGCAGGCGAAGACCAACCTCGGCATCGCTCAGGCCCGAGCCAACACCCAATTCGCGCGTGTTTTGGGCTGCAAAATTGAGTTCCGCGCGGGGCTGGAGGATCAGCCGTTGGGTAATGCGCTGGTCGTAATAGCCTTCGAGACGCGCGAGTAACTCACCCTTGTTGGACAGGAACAATGCACCTTCGACGTCGAAGAAGCCCGGCGCCAGCCCTTCGAACCCGGCCGTCGCATAGACCCGCGATGGATTGGGTTTGAAGTCGTAGCGAAGCCCGCCCTGGAGGTTGAAATACGGCCCTACTGCACGACTGTAGAGGGCCTGGACTTCCGCTTTTTCAAACGAACGGCCGAATGCGCCGTCGCCTTCGCTTTTGATCCACAAGCGGTTGATGTCACCACCGTACCAGCCTTCGCCATCCCATTCGAAGCCGTCGCGGCCATTGCGGAACTGCGCCTCGGCGATGTTGAACATCACCTTCGTGAACTTCTGGCTGCCATGAAATTCCTTGAGATGGTGGCGGCCCATGCCCATCGCGCTCGCGCCATAGACGGCGTCTCCGGCTTGATCGGTCGGGACCGCGGGCGGTGAAGCGTTACCGGCGGGAAGATCGGTGCCCGAAGACACCGCGCTGGCCATTCCGGGCATCGCGCTCATGTCGTGACCGGCCATTGGATCCGTGGGATTGGCCGATGGCATGTTCATGCCGGGCATCGAACTCATGTCGTGGCCCGCCATGGGATCGGCGGTGGGACTGGTGGGTCTTGCCGGCATCGATGACATATCGTGGCCAGCGTGCGGAGTCGGCTTGGCGGACGCCGCGACCGGCTTTTTAACGACCGCCTTTTTCACAACGGACCTCTTTGCCGGCTTCTTGGCCACGGCCCTTTTGGCCGCCGGCTTCTTGGCCACAGGCTTTTTCGCGGCCGGCTTTTTCGCCGCCGGCTTCTTGGCCGGCATCGGCATGGTCATGCCGGGCATGTTGGCGTGATTCATCTGCGCAGCGGCGGGAGCGGCAAGCGCGAGCGAGGCCCCGGTAGCCAGCAGGAGGCCGATGTTAAGACGCATCATTTTGGGTATCTCCCTGCATCGGGCGGACCGTGACGACACGCATCATCCCGGCAGTCATGTGGTAAAGATTGTGGCAGTGGAACGCCCAGTCGCCAGCCGCATCGGCGGTGACATCGAACGTCATCTTGCCGCCAGGCGGGACGTTGACCGTGTGCTTGCGCGGGGCAAACGCGCCGTGGCCGGTGACCAGCTCGAAAAAGTGGCCGTGCAAATGAATCGGGTGCGGCATCATCGTATCGTTGATCAGCGTAACGCGCACGCGCTCGTTCAGCCGGAACGGGATCGGCTCGGCAGGTTCGCTCAGCTTCACCCCGTCGAACGACCACATGTAGCGTTCCATGTTGCCGGTCAGGTGGATATCCATCGATCGTGTCGGCGCTCGAACATCCGGGTTGCGTTCGACCGCCATCAGATCGCGGTAAGTAAGCACCCGGTGGCCGAGCCCTTCCAAGCCGACGGGCGGCTCAGCCGTCCGATCGGTCGGCATTGGCGATATCGTCTGCACGCCCGGCCCATCCTTTACCTGCGGCGCAAGTTTCATGTCGCGCATGTTCATTGCGCCGTGGTCCATCGCTGGCGAGGTGGCACCGGGCGCAGCGCCATGGTTGATCCCTGCCATTGACCCGGAAGTACTAGGCGGCACAGTCGCAGCAGCCCCGTGACCCATCGCCGCATGGTCCATTCCTGTCATCGGGGCGGCGACCGCCCCAACAGCCGAAATGCCCACGGCAGCGGTTGTCGCCGGGCCGGTCCAGCCGGTCAGCTTCCACAGCTTGCCCGAAGCATTCTGCTGCGCCGAGGGATCAACACCGCGGACCGCGGCGGGATTAGGGGCATTGGACATGTCCATCCCCGCCATCCCCGAATGATCCATGCCGCCCATACCCATGTCCTTCATGGTCAGCAGCGGGCGCGGACGAAGTGGCGGTACTGGCGCGAACAGACCCTCGCGCGGTGCAAGGGTAGCGCGGCCAAGGCCGGATCGGTCGATCGATTCAGAAACGAACGAATAAGCCCGGTCGCCTGGCGTGACGATCACGTCGAAGGTTTCCGCAACGCCGATCTGAAATTCGTCGACCGTCACCGGCTTCACATTCTGGCCGTCGGCCTGGACTACCGTCATCGCCAGGCCCGGAATGCGAACGTTGAAGTTGGTCTGCGCGGCGGCATTGATGATCCGCAGCCGGACCCGCTCGCCAGCTTTGAACAGTCCCGTCCAATTGTCGTACGGGCCATAGCCATTGACGGTGTAATTGTAAGTCGATCCGGTAACATCGGCGATGTCGGCCGGGTCCATCCGCATATTGGCCCATTCTCGCCGTTCGGCGGCAGTCATGTCGCGACCGGCGAGTTGTCCCGACAGCGTCAGGCGCTGCATGTTGAAATAGCCGCCGCCCATCTGCTTCAATTTCTTGTAGATGGTCGCGCCACTCATTGGGCTGTGGTCCGACAGCACGAGCACGTGCTCGCGATCAGAGACGATCGGATCCGCGCCTTCGGGATCGATCACAATGGGACCGTAGACACCGTCTTCTTCCTGATAGGCCGAGTGGCTGTGGTACCAATAGGTGCCCGACTGGACGATCGGAATTTCGTAATCAAAAGTCGAGCGCGCGGCGATCCCGGGGAAACTCACGCCGGGGACGCCGTCCATCGCGAACGGCACCAGCAGTCCGTGCCAGTGGATCGAGCTATCTTCGTCGAGCGTGTTGGTCACGCTCAGACGCACGTTCTGTCCTTGTTTCAGGCGCACTAGCGGGCCTGGCACGGTGCCATTGATTCCGATCGCCCGGCTGACTTTGCCGTCGACGCGGAGCGCAACCTTGCCAATACTGAGTGCGATTTGGGAGCCGCTAACGGTGGGAAGCGGTCGCGCCAGCCCACCAGAAACGGATTGTGCCCAGGAGGGCATGGCGGCAGCGAAACCGGCGCCAGCGCCACCCAGCGCGGCGGCACGCAGGAACTGGCGCCGCGGAAGTGCGAGCTTGTCGAACATTGTAGATCCTTGAATAGCCATGAAGCGCGACCTTGGGCTGGCGTCGCCGACAAGGGCGACGCCAGCTTTCGGGTGATTACATCTTGTGGGTGGGTTGAACCGCAGAAGGCGCGATAGCGCCCTTCGGGGATGCCTTCCCGCAAGCAAGCATCATCTTCTCATGCTCTTGCTTGGTCATGCCGGCCATTTCTTGGCCTTTCATGCCGGTCATGTCATGTTTCTTCATGGCCGCCATATCGTGGCCGCTGGCAGCCTTGTGGCCCGCCATGCCCTTGCAAGGCATCATGCCCGTCATCATCGCATGATCCGATGCTTTGGTCGCGGAAGCGGTCCCCGTCTGGCCATGAGCCATCGCGGGTAGTGCGATCGTCAAAGCGATCGCCGTCAATATCGTTTTCATGTCTTATCCTTCGTGAAATCGTTGAATCTCGATTTCACGCACGACGCGGAGGGGGCGTGGCCAGTTTGGCAAGATAGCTATGATGAAATTGCTCGATTGACGGACGATCAACGATCTCCGCAAAGGCAAGCTGTTCAACCGGATCTGGCGCCGTCAAGGCAACAGCCGCACACATTGCGACGCAGCAGGACTTGCCCATCATCTTACCGTCCTGATCTTGGGCAGGCTGGTCACCGCAATGACCCTGCGCCATCATTTGCGACTGATGGTCGGCAGGCGCCATCGCCATCGCGCTGCCAGTTTCCATGGCCAGCGGCGCGAACAACATCGCGAAGGCGATCAGGATCGCGAAGATTTGGCGAAGTCTCACCCTGCGGCATATGTGCGCAAAGGCGCGGAATTTCAATCCGCTCAGAGTATTAAGGCGAGTGGCGCTGATCATGCGCGCCCCGTATCGAGCTCATCGAGGATCGGGCAATCTGGCCGGTCGTTCCCATGACAGCTCTCCGCCAAATGTTCGAGTGTCCGGCACATGTCCTCGAGAACAGCCAGCCGCTGGCGAAGTTCCGCAAGGCGCGACAAGGCCAGGGCTTTGACGTCTGCGCTCGACCGGTTGCGGTCTGTCCAGAGGGCCAGAAGCAGGCGAATGTCCTCGATCGGAAATCCGAGATCGCGGGCTCGCCCGATAAAGCGCAATGAATGAAGGTCGCGCTGGTCATAGTCGCGATAGCCGGAGTCGCGGCGTGCGGCAGGCGGAATCAGTCCGATCTTCTCATAATGGCGGATCATTCGCTGACTGACTTTGGTCGCGTTCGAGATGGCGCCGATCTTCATGCCCGATGCATGTCGCGGTCTAATCCGGCGGGCTTCTCCGCGCGCAGGATCTCGATCCGACCGGTTGCAGTTGCGAAATCGTCGAGAACGCGCAGCCGAACGAAACCGGCGTCTTCGATCAGGCTTGGCAGGATACCGTCGGCGTTGGGTTGAGTATCCCTAACGCCGTCAAAGAGCTGCACAGTAGCTCGAAAGGCCAGACGCATCGCGAAAGTCCGCTGGAGGCCATAATCGGCGACAAACAGCTTGCCGCCGGGCTTGAGCCGCTCAAACATCGCTCGAAGCAATCGGCGCTTTTCGTCTAACGGCACCTGGTGCAGCACCAGGCTGCAGATGATCTTGTCCGCAGCCTGCTCATTGTCATCCGGCGCGGTGCCGAAAGTGCC
>JBKJUB010000193.1:0-5191 GCA_046590765.1 Sphingomicrobium sp.
GAAGGCGGCGGCGATCTTGCGCCGCCACCCCGAACTTGCCGAGGATTTGCAGTGGCACATGGCCGCACAGGCGGCGTTGCTGACCAACCTGATCCCCTACGAAAACATCACCGTCGACCTCAATCGGCGGATAGCGCATATCAAGGAATGACGCTTCAGAGCGCGGCGCTGGCGGTTGTTGCGCTCTGCTACAGCCTGCATCGCGACGGCCAACTTGCGGTGCCGAATGGCCGCGCTGTCGAAATGATTTGTTCCGCGCGAAGGGCGCGATGGAGCGCATGCCGCCCGCCTCGCCAAGTGAAGGCGGGCGTGCTAAAACATTGTCATCACCTGCCCTTTTCACAAGCATCCCTGTGACAGAGAGCTTTTCTTTTGCTCCCGCTTGCCCACGCACAAGGTGACCGATCCATGGTCAATAAAATTCTCGCGCCCGACGCCGCTGCCTTGGCCGAGGAACGCGATGCCGAGCCCGTCATCCACCACCAGCCAATAGGCGTGTCGGATCGCTTTGCGCTTGGCTTTACCAAGCTGCTGCGATTTTGCGCCGATACCTTTTTCGCCAAGCGTTATGGCCACCGCGCAATCGTTCTCGAGACCGTTGCGGCAGTGCCCGGCATGGTCGGGGCGATGTTCACCCACCTGACCTGCCTGCGCCGGATGAAGAATGATGAAGGCTGGATCCGCACCTTGCTCGAAGAAGCCGAAAATGAGCGGATGCATCTGATGACCTTCATTGAGATTGCCAAGCCGACGCTGTTCGAGCGGCTGGTGATCCTGATGGCGCAGTGGATTTTCCTCGCCCTATTCTCGCTGCTCTACCTGCTCTCGTCCAAGACCGCGCACCGCGTGGTCGGCTATTTCGAGGAGGAAGCGGTGATCAGCTACACGCTTTACCTCAAGGAAATCGACGAGGGCCGCTCGCCCAATGTCGCCGCGCCGAAGATCGCGATTGATTATTGGAAGATGCCCGCCGACTCAAAATTGCGCGATGTCGTGCTGCTGGTGCGCGCCGACGAAGCCCATCACCGCGACGTCAATCATGGTTTCGCGAACACGATCGGCGGAACGACCAACGACATGATGCCGATCGCGCCCTACCCGGAGCATGCCGCGACCCTGGCTTGAGGCGCGCAATCTGGATTGCGTCGTCGCTCGATTCTCGCAATGACGGCCAAATGACAGACGACGACCATCTGTATCGCCGAGGTGTCGGCGTGATGTTGCTTAATGGCGAGGGCCAGGTGTGGGTCGGGCGGCGGATCGATAATACAGACGAGGCGTGGCAGATGCCGCAGGGGGGAATGGATCCGGGTGAGGAGCCGCTCGACACCGCGCTGCGCGAGCTTGAGGAAGAGACAGGGATTGCCCCGCACCTGGTAGAGCAGGTGGCCGCGCATCCGCAGCGGTTGCGCTATGATCTGCCGCCCGAGCTTGCCGGCAAGTTGTGGAAGGGCAAGTGGAAGGGACAGGACCAGGACTGGTTCCTGATGCGCTTCACCGGCACAGACGCGGATGTGAACATCGCCACCAGCCATCCCGAGTTCAACGACTGGAAATGGGTCGAGCCGCGGCTGCTGCCCAATCTGATCGTGCCGTTCAAGCGCGACATGTACCGCGCGATCGTGGCGGGGTTTGGGGAGTGGCTTTGAGCGCTGCCCCGCGCTAGGCAGCGATGCGATGACGGGGCTGACGACAGACGAGCAGACATGCGTTGAGCAAGCGATGGCCGCGCAAGGGGCGATGCTGGCCAATGTCGAGGCGTGGGCGGCGATCAATTCGGGGTCGCGCAATCTTGAGGGGCTGAGCCAGGTCGCGGGGATGATCGCAGATGCGTTTGCGGTGTTGCCGGGGGCGATGGCGCGGGTCGATCCGGCGCGGGTCGAGGCGGTGGATGCGTCGGGGCACAAATTCGATTTGCCGCATGGGCAGCATCTGCATCTGAAGGTCCGGCCCGAGGCGCCGCTGCAGATTTTGCTGACCGGGCATATGGATACAGTGTTCGCGGTCGATCATCTGTTCCAGGCGCTGACCTGGCTTGAAGATGGGGTGCTTGGCGGTCCGGGGGTGGCCGACATGAAGGGCGGGATTGCAGTGATGCTGGCCGCGTTGCAGGCGGTCGAGGCGAGCCCGGGCGCAGCGGAGATCGGCTATGAGGTGGTGCTCAATTCCGACGAGGAAGTTGGGTCGCTCGCGTCGGCCGAACTGATCGCGAGCGCCGCCCGGGGAAAACGCGCGGCTTTGACATTCGAACCATCGGCGCTGCCCGACGGGACGCTCGCCGGAGCGCGGCCCGGGAGCGGCAATTTCAGTTTTACCGTGCGCGGCAAAGCTGCGCATGCCGGGCGCAATCCCGAGGACGGTCGCAACGCGCTGATCGCGGCGGCGGACCTGGCGCTGCGGCTGTCGAAGGGGGTCGGGCCGCGGCTGAGCATCAACCCGGCCAGGATCGATGGCGGCGGGCCGAACAATGTCGTCCCCGACCTGGCGATCCTGCGGGTCAATTTGCGCCCCGCGACGATCGAGGATCAGGCGCGCGCACAAAGCCTGATCGAAGCATCGGTGGCGATGGTGGCGGCGGAGCATGACGTGGCGATCGACACGCATGGCCATTTCGCGCGGCCGCCCAAGCCGATGACCCCGGAACTCGAGGCGTTGTTCGGGCTGGTCAAACAAGCCGGCGCCGACCTTGGCCAGACGATCGGCTGGCGACCGACCGGCGGGGTGTGCGACGGCAATAATATCGCGGCGTGCGGGGTGCCGGTGATCGACACCATGGGCGTGCGCGGGGGAAGCATCCATTCGATGGAGGAATATCTGATCGTCGATTCACTGGCCGAGCGCGCGGCGCTGTCGGCGCTGACCATCCTGCGGCTGGCGGGGCAACAATGACCTTCATCATCCGCGCCGCGACCGAGCGCGACAGCCGCGCGTTGTACGACCTCGCCAAACTGACCGGGGGCGGGTTCACCAACCTGCCCGCCGACAAGGTGACGCTCGAGGCCAAGCTCGCCAAATCGCAGGCCGGGTTCGAGCGCGAGGGCGAGAATCAGGACGACGATCTGTTCCTGTTCGTGCTCGAGAATGTCGAGACCAAAGCGATCCGCGGCACCTGCCAGGTGTTCGGCAAGGTCGGCAATGATCGGCCCTTTTATTCGTACCGCATTTCGACGCTGACCCAGCGCAGCCACGAGCTCGACCGCATCTTCCGCAATCAGACGCTGTCGCTGTGCACCGATCTTGAGGGATCGTCCGAAGTGGGCGGCTTGTTCCTTCATCCGCAGGAGCGCGCCGGGGGGCTCGGGATGCTGCTCGCGCGGTCGCGCTATCTGTTCATCAAGCAGCACCGCCCGCGGTTCGGGCCGCGCGTGCTGGCCGAGCTTCGCGGCGTGATGGACCAAGCCGGCCACTCGCCATTCTGGGATGCGCTGGCCGGGCGGTTCTTCGGGATGAGCTTTCCCGAAGCCGATGAATTCAACGCGGTCCACGGGACGCAATTCATCGCCGATCTGATGCCCAAGACGCCAATCTATGTCGCGATGCTACCCGAGAGCGCCCGTGCAGTAATGGGCCAGCCGCACCCGACCGGGCGCGCCGCGCTGCGGATGCTCGAGAGCGAGGGCTTCAACTACGACTGCTATATCGACATTTTCGACGGCGGGCCGACCGTCACGGCGACGACCGACAAGATCAAGACGGTCGAGCATTCGGCCTGGCTGCGCTACGCCGGACCGCCACAGCCAAGCGAGCCGAGCGAAACGATGGTGCTGGCGAGCGGTCGGCTTGACGGTTTCATCTCCTGCTATGGCCAGGCGCAGCGCGGCGACGACGAGCAAATCTTTCTCGACGACCAGACGGCGGCGCTGCTGCGGCTCGACAAGGGCGATGTCGTGCTGGCGACGAAACGCTAGTGCCGATCCGCGAAATCAATTTCGACGGGATCATCGGGCCGAGCCATAATTATGCCGGCTTGAGCCTGGGCAATCTGGCCTCAACCCGCAACGCCGGGGGTGTGTCGCGGCCGCGTGCGGCGGCGCTGCAGGGGCTCGACAAGATGCGCGCCAATCTCGCGCTTGGCCTGGTGCAGGGATTGTTCGTCCCGCAGCCACGGCCAGCGCGCGATTGGTTGGCCGCGCTTGGGACAACAATCGATTCCGCCGAGCCCGAGCTTGCCGCCAATGCGATGAGTGCATCGGCGATGTGGGCGGCCAATGCGGCGACGGTCAGTCCCTCGCCCGACACCGCCGACGGCAGGTGCCACCTGACCGTGGCGAATTTGCGCACCATGCCGCATCGCAGTCACGAGTGGGCGGCGACATTGGCGCAGCTGGAGCTTGCTTTCGCCGATCCGGCGTTCGCGGTGCACGGGCCGGTCCCGCCCGCGTTCGGCGATGAAGGCGCGGCCAATCACATGCGGCTGGCGAGCGGGCATGGCGCGGCGGGAATTGAACTGTTCGTCTATGGGCGGACTGGCGGCCCCTTCCCCGCGCGGCAACATATCGAAGCGTCGAAGGCGATCGCGCGGCGGCATCGACTTGATCCGGCGCGGACCTTGTTTGTCGAACAGTCCGAGGAGGCAATTGCTGCGGGGGCGTTCCACAACGACGTGGTCGCAGTGGCCAACGAGCGCGTGCTGTTCGCGCATGGCAAGGCGTTTGCCGACCGCGAGGCGACGTTTGCCGCGATTGCGCAGGTCATGCCCGAAGTCGAGATCGTCGAAGTAACGGACGCCGAGGTGCCGTTGGCCGATGCGATCCGGTCGTATCTGTTCAATGCGCAACTGGTCACGCCGGCGGACGGGGCGATGACTTTGGTCGCGCCGACCGAGTGCCGCGATACGCCGTCGGTCAAGGCGTGGATCGACCGCCACCTGGCGAGCAATGGCGCGATCCGGCGGGTCGAGTTTGTCGATGTCCGCCAGTCGATGGCCAATGGCGGCGGGCCGGCTTGCCTCAGGCTGCGTGTGGCGTGCGACCCGGCCGATGTCGACCCGCGGTTTTTGGTGGACGAGGCCAAACTCGACCGGCTGACCGAGGTCATCGCCGCACATTGGCCCGAGGAAATCGCCATCGCCGACCTGCAGGCGCCCGCGCTGATCGCCGACGTCGAAGGCGCGCAAGCGGCGCTGCTCGACGCGCTTGAACTGCGCGGGCTGGCGTCGGGTTAATTTACATTTAACCGAGAAGCTTAATCG
>JBKJUB010000150.1:0-3735 GCA_046590765.1 Sphingomicrobium sp.
AGATTGATATCGCCAAGCTGCAGGGCAAGCTTCGCGAAGCGCGCAGTCGCCAGAATGCGATCGCCAATCGCCTGGAGAGCGCGGTGACCCGGGCCAAGGCGAGCGAAATGCTCAATGGCGGCCGCACCGAAGACGCTTTTTCGCGCTTCGAAATCCTTGAGCGCCGCGGCGATTTCGCCGAGGGCCGCGCCGATGCGCTTGGCATGACCGGGCCAAAGAGCCTTGAGGAAGAAATCGCCGAGCTTCGCGCCAGCGACAGCGTCGACGCCGAACTGGAAGCAATGAAGGCCTCGATGAAGGCCAGGGGAGTCTAAGTGGACATGGAAGCCATCTTTATCGTTCCGGTCGTGGTGATTGGCCTTCCGTGGCTGATCTTTCACTACATGACCAAGTGGAAGACCGCCAAGACGCTGACCGGCGCCGACGAGCAATTGCTTGACGAGCTATATGATGCGGGGCGGCGGCTCGATGACCGTTTGTGCTCAATCGAGCGGATCATGACTGCGGAAAATCCCGAATGGCGGCAAAATTGCCTGCCGGGTGCGGTCGGCCGCGAAACCAGCGGCAGCCTGCTCAAGGATTTCGACAATTTGCAGAGCCGCACCGAGCGATTGCTCGGCGAGAGGAGATAAAGCGATGGTGCAGCCCGCCAGCCGCACGCGTTTCTACCGCGACAAGCGCAATGGCAAGATCAACGGCATGTGCGCCGGGATCGCCGACTACACCGGGATCGATGCCAATCTGGTGCGCTGGATGATGATCTTCGCTGCTTTCTTCAGCGGCTTTTCGATCGTCCCGCTGTATTTCATCGCCGGATGGATTTCGCCCGACCGGCCGCGGGAGCTTGACCGCGACACTGCCGACCAGCAAGAATTCTGGAAGGGTGTCCGCGCCTCGCCCGCCCGCACCGCGCGCTCGATCGCCAGCAGTTTCCGTGACATCGACCGGCGGCTGGCCGACATCGAACATTATGTCACCACCGAAAACCGCAGCCTCGCCCGCGAAATCGAGCAACTGCGTTAGTCTGAAGCTCAGGGGGAAATGATCATGAATTTCGGCGGACCAGTTTTCGTCCTGGCGATTATCGCCATCTCGACCATCGGGTGGGTTATCACCACCTGGATCCGCGCGCGCCACGGCTACCCGCTGGAAGGCGAGTGGGGCGGCAAGGTGAACAAGGACGATCCCGCCTCGGCGCGGCTGCTGGCCGAGAATGACGCGCTCAAGACCAATGTCGCGCGCCTCGAAGACCGGCTCAAGGTGCTCGAGCGAATCGCCACCGACCCGTCGCGCCAGCTGGCCGACGACATCGACAATCTTCGCTAAGGAAAGACGCGATCATGGATCCCGAATTCGCTGCCATTCTCAACGTCGTCATCAAGGTCCTGCCGCTGGTGGTGATGATCGTCGCGCTTGGCGTCGGCGGGTCACTTCTCAGCACCTGGCTCAAGATCAAGAACGGTTACCCGCTGCAGAACAGCTGGGGCATGCCGCTACACAAGAAAACCGACCAGGAGTCGGTCGAACGGATCAAGTTGCTGTCGTCTGAGAACGCCCAGCTTCGGGCGGAAATCGGATCGATGAAGGATCGGCTGGAAACCGTCGAGCGGATCGTCACCGACCAGCCATCGCGGCTGGCGCGCGAGATTGATCAGTTGACGATCGACAAGGGAGGGCGGGCGTGATGAGTGGCCCAACCGCCGTTTTCCTGGCAATGATAATCATCGGGCTACCGACGATTATGATCGGCCTCCTATTCAACCGCTTTTTCAAAATTCGCGAACGCAAGCTGGAGATAGAGGCTCTCGCCGCAGCCGAAAAAGCCGCGCAATATGCGTCGCGCTCCAGCGAAGTGGAGCAGCGCTTGCGCGTGCTTGAACAAATCGTCACTGATCGCGGCATCGAGACTGCATCGCAAATCGAGGCGCTGCGTGCACCGCGCCTGACCGGAGTTGACGCCCAATGAACCCCTTTGAGTTCGTTCTTCTGATCATCCTGATAACCACTGTCGGCAGCATTGTTCGGGCCAAAATGGGGCTTCCGTCGTTCCGTTCGACGCGTCAGAACCGGCGCGGGCTGGGTTCGTTTGACCGCGATGAACAGCAACAATTGCCGCGCGACGACGCCGACTCGATTCGCCTGCGCGAGGAGGTCAAGATGCTCAAGGAGCGAGTCCAGACGCTCGAGCGGATCGCGGTCGACAAGGAAAATAGCCTGGCGCGCGAGATCGACAGTTTGCGCGACCGCTAAGCGGCGGCTAGGCGGACGGCGTGACCGCACTTCCCGACATCCTCGATGATTACACGCTGCTCGAGAGCGAGGATCGCTATCGCCTGTTGATCGACCTTGGCCGCGACCTCGAACCGATGCCCGATGCCTTGAAGACCGACGCCACCAAAGTGCGCGGATGCTCGGCGTCGGTTTGGGTTTATCCCACCCAAAATGATGACGGCCGCCTCCACTTCCTCGCCGACAGCAATGCCGCAATCACCAAGGGCGTGGTCGCTTTGGTGTTGGCCGTGGTGCAGGATCGCGCACCGGCGGAGATTGCGGCGATCGACATTGCCGCCGCGCTTGCGCCGTTCAACCTGGCACGCGAATTGTCCTCGAACCGCACGCAGGGAATTCCCAACATGATCGCCCTGGTCCGCGACACCGCCGAGCGGCTGGCGTGAGCGAGTTCGACCCCAGACAATTCTTCGAACTCGCGCGCAAGGTCGGGCATGGCCAGGCGCTGGGCCTCGAATTTCGCGCCTCGGGTGACGACTGGGTCGAGCTTGCGCTGCCGTGGCGCGACGAACTGGTGGGGGTGGCGGAAACCGGCGTCCTCGCCTCGGGCGCGATTGTCAGCCTGGTCGATACCTGCGGCGGCGCTTCCGTGTGGCAGGCGCTGGGCAAGTTCCAGCCGATCGTTACCATCGACCTGCGCCTTGATTACCTCCGCCCCGCGCTCAAGGGAGAGACCGTCATCGCCCGCTGCCGCTGCGACAAGCTCACCCGCCAGATCGCCTTCGTCAGTGGCATCGCGCATACCGGCGATGACAGCCGCCCAGTCGCCCGCGCGGTCGGCACATTTATGCTGACGCCGTAAGCTAGATCAGTTCGCCGCGTCGCTCGGCGGCCTTGCGCAATACGTCATATGCCGCCTGGACCTGCTGGAAGCGCTTGGCGGCTTCCTTGTCGTCGCGGTTGACGTCTGGGTGATATTGCTTGGCCAGCCCGCGATACGCCGCCTTGATTGCCGCGGCATCGGCATCGACGTCGATCTCGAGCGCTTCATAGGCGCGCATCTCGTCGCTGCTTCGGCTGCCGTCGCCCGATCCCGCCCATTGATAATGCGCGCTCTTGCGGAACGCCGAGGCGTCGCTCTCCTCGTCGGCGGCGCGGCGAGCGGCTTCTTCGGGCGTCAGGCCGGCGAAATAGTCCCAGCCTTTGTTATATTCGGCGGCGTGGGTGAGGCAGAACATCCAGCGTTCGGGGCTGTTGGGAGCCTTGGGCGCGGGGCGGTCGCCGAGTTCGTTGCAGCCCTCCCGGTCGCACAGGCGGACCTTGGCCGCGGCGCTGCCCTTGTCGCCGTAAGTGCGCCAGCGGGGAAAGCCCCAATCGTCGGATCGTCTGAACTTGGCCATCGAGCGCCTCAACTAGCGGCGCATCGCGCAAGTTGCGAGCGCCTGCGAAAGGGAATTTGCCAGAGGGCCTGTAAGCCGGGTTCTGTCCAGCGCATCGCTGCGCCTG
>JBKJUB010000176.1:0-2816 GCA_046590765.1 Sphingomicrobium sp.
GCCGGTGAACACCTGCCCCTCGGCCAGGGCCACGGCCTTGCCGCCGAAGCCGCCGACCTGCTCGAGCCCGCGAATACGGCCCGAGACATCGGACGTCGCAGCGCGCTTGACCTCATCCTCGGTCGGGCCGTTGGCGAGATAGTCGGCCATGATCTCGTCAAGGCGCCTGTCGACCAGCGCCGGATCGACCCCCGGCTTGACCGTCGCATTGACCTCGAACATGCCGACCCGCTGGAACGCCTGAACGCTGGCCGAGACCGATACGGCAATTTTCTCCTCGCGCACCAGGATGCGGTCGAGCCGCGAACTTGCAAGTCCGCCGAGGATCGACGCGCCCAGGTCGATCGCCGGCAACTGATCGCTGTTCAACCCCGGTACCGCCCAGTGGCGCTGCAGCTGGGTCGCGGCGACGCGGTCCTTCATTACGATCGATTTGGATGCAACCAGCGTCGGCACATCGGCCTGCGCCGGATTATTGACCTTGCCCGCCGGAATCGCGCCGAAATATTTCTCGACCAACGGCCGCGCCTGCTCGGCGTTGATGTCGCCGGCCAGCACCAGCACACTGTTGTTGGGGCCATATTTGTCGATGAACCACTGCTTCACATCGGCTAGGCTGGCGCCGTCGAGGTCGGCCATCGATCCGATCGTATCGTGGTGATAGGGATGGCCCTCGGGGAACAGATTGGCCTGCACCTCATAGCCGACCAGCCCGCCTGGATTATTGTCGCCCTGGCGCTTCTCATTCTGGACGACGCCGATCTGGTTGGACAATTTCTTCTGGTCGATCGCGCTGAGCAAATAGCCCATGCGGTCGCTTTCCATGAACAGGGCGCGTTCCAGCGCGCCAGTTGGCACGGTCTCGAAATAATTGGTCCGGTCGAACCAGGTGGTGCCGTTATAATCGGTCGCGCCGACTTGCTGCAGGTACGTGAAATAATCCGCCGGCAGGTTTTCCGACCCGTTGAACATCAAATGCTCGAACAGATGGGCGAAGCCGGTCTTGCCCTTGGGCTCGTCCTTCGACCCGACATTATACCAGGTGCTGACGGCAACGACCGGCGCCTTGCGATCTTCATGGACGATGACCGTCAGGCCATTGTCGAGCTTGAAGGTTTGATGCGGGATATCGACCTGGCTGACCAGCGACGACAGCGAGGCCGGCTCGGCGGCCGCAGGGGCCATCGGCGCTGGCGGCATCGCTTCGGGCGGGGGCGTCGCGGCCGATTGCATTGGCGGATTGGCAGCGCAGGCGGCGAGTAGCGAGGCGCTGGCGAGCAGCAACGAGGAGCGAAGGGTCGAACGCATGATGATTGATCTCCGAAGGAAAGTCGGCGTGGCCGCACCCTAAGCGCAGCTTGTTGATCCGCAACAGGATTCGCCGGGAACGAGCGCGATTTTTCGACGAATGGCGGGGCGTCGGCGTCCAAGCAAAAGGCGCGGCCGTCGCCAGCCGCGCCTCCTTCGCTTGGTCCGTGGCGCTTAGCGAGCCTGCGGGGCTGCCACCGCCGCATTGGCCGGTAAGCCGCCCAGCTGCGTCACCAGCCGGATGTAGGCGTCGAGATAGGCCAGTACGATGACCTGCCCGATCTCGGTATTCTGATAGCCGGTTGCGCCGACTGCGCCGAAACCGCCCCACCAGCCGGCCCCGCCGCCAACGCCCCAGCTGACGTCCTTCTTGCGGGCATAGCCTTCGACCAAGGCCTCTTCCTCGGTGGTGCGCGCGTTGACCACGCTCAGCGTGACATTGGCCTCGCCTTTCTTGACGTTGATCCCGCCGACGATGCCGCCCAGCACGCTTCCGGCGCTTCCGCCGAACAGCCCGCCGATCGCGCCGCCGAGGCCGGCGCCGACCCCGCCGCCACCCGAATTATTGTTGGTCGAGACAATGTCGGGCTCGAGGAAATAATCAGCGGTCTTGACCTGGCCGCGACCGACGTTCGATCCTGACTGGAGCTCGCCATTGTCGGCCAGCGCCCGTTCCATCGCGCGGCTCTGCATCGAGCGACCGCGATTGACCAAGCCGAAGCAGCCCGAGCGCGAGACGAAGATCTTGAGGATTGCTTCGGGGCTGCCGAGGTTGAGCTCGCGCCACCATTGCTTGTCGGGCTCGACGATGGCGATGGTGCCAAGACGCCGCGTGCAAACCGGAATTTCGCTCATCGCGTTCAATTGCATATTGCGGCTCTGGCTGGCCCGAGTGTTGCTGGTCTGGGCGCCTGCAGGCACAGCGAAGACGAACGCTGCGCCGAGCGCGAGCGCAGAAACAAAACGCATCATGATAACCCCCGTTAAGATGTGAAGCGGCTTCAGTATCACTACTTGCGGCGCGATGCGAGAGCGCAACTGCTGACAGCGCCAACCGCCTCTGCTAGCGGCGCGGCATGAGTGACATGAAGCTGATCCGCAATTTCTCGATTATCGCGCATATCGACCATGGCAAGTCGACGCTGGCCGACCGGCTGATCCAGACCACGGGCGGCCTCACCCTGCGCGAAATGACCCCGCAACTGCTTGATAATATGGAGATTGAGCAGGAACGCGGGATCACCATCAAGGCCCAGACGGTGCGCCTCCACTGGCAGGCGGCGGACGGCGAAACTTACACTATGAACCTGATGGACACGCCGGGTCATGTCGATTTCGCCTATGAAGTCAGCCGCAGCCTGGCCGCGTGCGAAGGCGCGCTGCTCGTCGTGGACGCGGCACAAGGGGTCGAAGCGCAGACGCTGGCCAATGTCTACCAGAGCATCGAGCATGACCATGAGATCGTGCCGGTGATCAACAAGATCGACCTGCCCGCCGCCGAGCCCGAA
>JBKJUB010000057.1:0-11765 GCA_046590765.1 Sphingomicrobium sp.
GGCGTAGCGCTCCATGAACCGTTCGCCTTCGGAATTGGTGAGATAGCCGCCTTCGCCGCGGGCGCCCTCGGTGATCAGCACGCCCGCGCCGTAAATGCCGGTCGGGTGGAACTGGACAAATTCCATATCCTGCAGCGGCAGGCCAGCGCGGAGCACCATCGCATTGCCGTCGCCGGTGCAGGTGTGGGCGCTGGTGGCGGAGAAATAGGTCCGCCCGTAACCGCCGGTGGCGAGCACCACCGATTGCGCGAGGAAGCGGTGGATCGAGCCATCGTCGAGGTTCATCGCGACGAGCCCGCGGCAAGCGCCATCCTCCATGATCAGGTCGAGCGCGAAATATTCGATGAAGAAGTCGGCGTCATACTTCAGGCTCTGCTGATAGAGCGTGTGGAGCATCGCGTGGCCGGTGCGGTCGGCAGCGGCGCAGGTGCGCTGCGCGGCGGGACCCTCGCCCATATTCTGAGTCATTCCGCCAAAGGCACGCTGGTAGATCTTTCCTTCGTCGGTGCGCGAGAAGGGCAGGCCAGCATGTTCAAGCTCGTAGACAGCTGCGGGCGCCTCGCGGCACAGATATTCGATCGCGTCCTGGTCGCCGAGCCAGTCGCTGCCCTTGACCGTGTCGAACATATGCCAGGTCCAGTGATCCGGCCCCATATTACCAAGGCTGGCGGCGATCCCGCCCTGCGCCGCGACAGTGTGGCTGCGGGTCGGGAACACCTTGGTGATGCAGGCGGTCTTGAGCCCCTTTTCCGCCGCGCCCATGGTCGCGCGGAGGCCGGCCCCGCCGGCACCGACGACAACGACATCATAGACATGGTCGATAATCTTGTAGGCGGTCATTCAGGCAGCTCCGAAAGCGATTCTGGCAAGGCTGAACAAGGCGAGCGATCCGCCGCCGATCCCGGCGAAGGTCAGGATGCCGTGCCACAGCATGCGGCCACCTTCGTCATGAACATAATCATCGACCACAGTCTTAAGGCCATCAACCGCGTGAATGAAGGCGGTCACCACCAGCAAGGCCATCGGCACCGCGCCGCTCGCCATGCGCAGCCATTCGACCAATGTCGCCCGATCGAGCGACGGCAGCAGCAGCAATGAGGTGATCAGCCACAGGCCAAGCAGCAGCAACGCCGCACTGGTAAGGCGCTCGCGAACCCAATGCTCGCCGCCATGATGCGCCGATCCGGTGCCGCGGACCTGCCCCAGCGGGGTCGAACTCGTGGTCATGCCCAAATCCCTAATGCTATCGCCCAGGTGAGGGCGGTGAGGAACAAGGAACCAACGATCGTCAACACCGCGAACAAGCGGTTGATGCGAAGCTCGAACCCGGCGCCGCTGTCCATCACCAGATGGCGGATGCCCGACAGCAAATGCTGCCAGAAGGCCCAGGTCAGCCCGACCAGCACGATCAGCCCGACCGGACTGGTCGCGAGCGCGGCGAATTTTTCATAAGCGGCGCTGCTGGTGCTGAGCGCCCACAGCCACCAAGTCAGCAGCGCGAGCCCGGCAACCGCAAGCGCGCCACCGGTCAGCCGGTGGAGGATCGAGACCAGCATTCCCGGCCCCCATTTCCAGATGGTCAGATGCGGCGACAATGGCCGGTCGGGATTGCGGGTCATGAAACCTCGTTGCGGAGTGAGTAAAGATGTCCTCGTCCCCCTAGGCAGCATCGCGCAGAGTCGCAAGCCGAAGGCGGTGACTAACCGCCTCTTAACCATTGCCGGCGCATAGCCGGTTCAACGCAATTGTTAAGCGAATGGGATCAGCAAGAATGGCGACCGTGGGCGGCTCAATTTCAGGAAGTGATTATGATCTGGCGCGCGGCCTCGCGCTCTACGATCCCGAAGGCGATCTGGCATCACGAGCTCGCGACCTGTGGACCCGGCTCGAGCCCGAATCGATCGACATGGCGCGCGAATTCTGGCGTCGCTACGCTCGCTCGCCCGAGCTTGCGACACCGTTCGACCACGCTCGGATCGAAGGTTTTTCGGCCAAGCTTCGCCTCTATATCGAGATGAAGTTTGCGCGCATCGACAACCCTGAATGGACTGCCAAGGCTCGCGCCTATGTCGAGCGCTCCTTTGCGGCTGGCCTGACACTCTCGACGCTGCTCGCCGGACTGTCGGCCGAGACTGAGGCTGCGTTTGTCATCCTTCGCCGCCAAGTGACCGATGAAGCCGAACTGGTGCGCTTCGCCCGCACCCTGTCAGAGGTGCAGTCGGTCGAGGTCGATTGCTTCATTCATCACGCCATCGCGCTGGCTCGAGGCGAGGGCGAAAAAGTCCATTCGCAACGTGCCAATGATTTCAATGGCAAGGTGCTCGGGCTGGTCAAGAACTGCACCCAGGAGAGCGACGGCCTGCGCTCGCAAGCCACCGCCACCAGCGCTTCGGCGCGCGGGATGCTCGGCAAGACCAGCGAAGTCGCCGCCGCCGCCGAACAATCCGCCACCGCGATGCGTGAAGCCGCACAAACCGCCGCCGGCCTGATCCGCGCGATCGAGGACGCCCGGTCCGAAGTCGAGGTTGCCGCTGGTGTCGCAACCCGCGCCGGCGGTCAGGCCGAACAAGCGGTCAAGGTCAGCAAGGCCTTGTCGGGCCATGTCGAGGCGATCGAATCGATCCTCGGGCTGATCCGCGACATCGCTGGCCAGACCAACCTCCTCGCGCTTAACGCCACGATCGAAGCGGCGCGTGCCGGCGATGCCGGGCGCGGCTTCGCGGTCGTTGCGCAGGAAGTGAAAAGCCTTGCCAGCCAGACCGCGCGTGCCACCGACGACATCACCGCCAAGATCACCGCCATCCAGCAGGCGACCCGCCAGACGGTCGAGAGCAATGCCTCGATCCAGACCACGGTCGAGGAAGTCCAGTCGTCCGCCGACCGCATCCGCCAGGCGATGGAATTGCAGGCCCAGACGGTGACGATGATCACTGCCGCCGTCGATGAAACCGCGCTTGCGGCGGATTCGATGAGCTCAACCATCGCCGCGATCCGCAGCGACACCGAAAATGTCGCCAAGGACATCGACAATGTCGAGCAGGGCTTCGGCCGCTTTTCGGCCCAGATCGAGGAATTCCGCGCCACCACCAGCGCCTTCGTCTCGACTTTCGCGGCCTAGCCCCTCTTTGCCCCCGCTGGCTGAACGGCTAGGCGTGGGCGATGAACATCCTCCTTACCGGCTCGAGCCGTGGCATCGGCGAAGCGACGCTCGCGGCGCTTGAACAAGCGGGTCACCGCGTGGTTGGCCAATCGACCGCCGGCAGCGACACGCTGATCGCCGCCGACTTCACCGACCCCGACGCCCCGCGCCGATTGTGGGAACAAGCCTTCGAGCGGCTCGACGGTCGGATCGACGTATTGATCAACAATGCCGGAATCTTCGAGGGCGTGGCCGACAATGCCGGTGACGAGGAATGGCATGCGGCGTGGGCCAAAACGCTGACCGTCAACCTTCAGGCCAGCGCCGACCTCTGCCGCCTCGCGATTGCCAGCTGGCGCGGTGCCGGAACCGGGGGCCGCATCGTCAACGTCGCCAGCCGCGCCGCCTATCGCGGAGATTCGCCGATGCACTGGCATTATGCGGCGTCGAAAGCCGGCATGATCGCGATGACCAAGAGCATAGCCAGAGGCTACGCGCATGAAAATATCTTTGCATTCGCGGTGTGTCCCGGTTTCACCGCAACCGGGATGGTCGAGGAGTATATCTCCAGCCGCGGCGGCAATAAGTTGCTCGCCGACATCCCGCTCGGCCGCCCCGCCAACCCCGACGAAGTTGCCGAAACCATCCGCTGGCTAGCCACCGATGCCCCACCGAGTGCAACCGGGGCGGTGATCGACGTCAACGGCGCAAGCTATGTTCGCTAGTCTCGCCGCGCTCGCCCTCACCACTGGGCCCGCGCCGATTGCCGAATGGCAGCAGCAATGCGCCGGCAAGGACGGCTGGAGCGACCCTGCTCCGCCGGTCCGGATCTACGGCAACACATACAATGTCGGGACGTGCGGCATCGTTGTTGTGCTGATCGCTGGCCCGAAAGGGCACGTGCTGATCGACGGGGCCACTGCCGAAGCCGTTCCGGGGATCGCCGCTAACATCGCCCGGCTCGGCTATCGGATCGGCGACGTCAAATGGCTGCTCAATAGCCATGAGCATATCGACCATGCCGGTGGCCTTGCCGGACTGATGCGGCTGAGTGGAGCGCAGATGGCGGCGCGTGGCCCAGCGGCGCGGGTATTGCGGACTGGGAAAACCGACCCGGCCGATCCCCAAGCCGGGCTGATCAAGAACTTCGCGCCAGTTGGAGTGGACCGCATCATCCGCGACGGCGAGCAAGTCCGGGTTAGGCAGCTGTTGCTTACCGCCATTGCCACCCCCGGCCATACCGATGGTAGCACAAGCTGGAGCTGGACGTCGTGCGCCGGCGCTGACTGCCGCCGGATCGTCTACGCCGACAGCGTGAGTTCGCCGTCGCGCGACGGCTACCGATTCCGCGATCATCCCAAGCGCGTGGCGCCGTTCCGCAAGACCTTCGCGCGGCTGGCGGCAACCAGGTGCGACCTCCTCGTCACGCCGCATCCAGCCGCGAGCGACCTGATTGAGCGACTGGCGGGGCAGCGGCCGTTGACCGATCGCAGCGCATGCAAAGCTTTTGCAATTCGGGGCCGCGAGGCACTCGACCGACGACTGGCGAGCGAGGCCTTGAAATGAGCTGGCGAGTGACGCTTCGTTGCAGCCGCGCCGAGGCCGAGGCAGTGCCCGATAGTGATCATCTGTTCCAGTTCAGTGACTCCCCGCCAGTGCTGGTCGCCGACGAGCCCGATCCCCACGCCCCCGACGATTGGCGCATCCATGCCTATTTCGCCGACCAGCCGACGACCCAGGAACTGGTGCTGCTCGGCCGCCTTGCTGCGGGCGCGCAACCCGATGTCGCGCATCTGGGCGAGGATGATTGGGTGACGATGAGCCAGGCCGGGATCGAGCCGATCCGCGCCGGGCGGTTTTTCGTCCACACCCCGAGCCACGCGCCCGACGCGGACGCAGTCAATTTCGAGATCGACGCGGGCCTCGCATTCGGCACCGGCCAGCATGACACCACCGCCGGATGCCTCGCCGCGCTCGACCGGCTCGAGCAAGCGGGGCGCAAGTTTTCCAATATCGCCGACATTGGCACCGGCACTGGCCTGCTCGCCTTCGCGGCGCTGGCGCTGTGGCCTCAGGCCAAGGCGATCGCCACCGACATTGATCCAATCTCGATCGACGTCACTCGCGATAATGCGGCGATCAATCACATCGCTATCGGTCATGATCCCGGAGAATTGCTGCTCGCGGTCGCCGACGGGATGGAGCATGAAATGCTCGTCGCGCGCGCGCCTTTCGACCTGCTGATCGCCAATATCCTCGCCGGCCCATTGATCGAGCTCGCGCCGTTTTTCGCCAAGGCAACCGCGCCCGGCGCGATGGTCGTGCTTGCCGGATTGCTCGACAGCCAGGCCGATGCGGTCATCGCTGCTTATGAAGCCCAGGGCATGGCCATGGTCGAGCGCAATCCGGGCGAATGGTGCGTGCTGGTAATGCAAGCAGCGTCCTCAACCTGACCCTCGTGCAGCGCGTTGTGGAACCGGCCCAAGGCAAGTGCGTTCGTTACGCAACGAAAACCAAATAACAGGGAGAGTAGACATGGCTGATGATAATGACCCCGTCGTCGAGCGGACGACGATTGTCGAAACCGGCAATGGCGGCGGCGGCGGCGGAATCCTCGCGGTCGTATTGCTGATCATTGCGATCCTTGTCTTGCTGTTCGTATTTCGCGATCAGCTCGGCTTCGGCAGCAGCAAGCAGACCGACATCAACATTCCCGACAAGATTGAAGTCAACGTCAATTAGTCAACGGACGGGCGGGCGCTCCGGCGCTCGCCTGCAGCGGTTTGAATTATGGCGCTCGGCGTCGTAACGCTGCGCCGATGAGCCACCCTTTTGACCTCCAGCGGATCCACCATGCCGCTTACCGCTGCAAGGATGCCAAGGCGACAGTCGACTGGTACCGCCAGATGCTCGGCATGCGCTACACCAATGCCTTTGCCGAAGATCATGTGCCCTCGACCGGCGCTTACGACCCCTACATGCACGTTTTCCTTGATTGCGGCGGCGGCAATGTCATCGCGTTCTTCGAACTGCCCAACCAACCCGAAATGGCGCGTGATCCCAACACCCCCGAATGGGTCCAGCATATCGCTTTCGAAGTCGCCGACCTCGACACGTTGGGCGCGGCCAAGTCGCATCTCGAAGCGCAAGGAGTCGACGTTCTCGGGCCGACCTTTCACGGCATTTTCCGTTCAATCTATTTCTTTGATCCCAACGGCCACAGGCTCGAACTGGCCTGCAACATCGGCACGCCCGATCAATATGCCGAGCTTGAACGCGTCGCGCCGTTGATGCTCGCCGAATGGGACCAGACCAAGAAGGCGCCGCAGCATGCGCAGTGGCTCCACGTCGATCCGGGATCGCTCGCCGAATGAAACTTGCATCGTTGAAATCGGGCCGCGACGGGCGGCTGGTCGTGGTCTCGGACGACCTCGCTTATTATGCCGACGCAGGGCACATCGTTGCGACGCTCCAAGGGGCGCTCGACGATTGGGAGCGTTTCGAGCCGAGTTTGCGCAACCTCGCCACCGACCTCGAGCATGGCACCATTCCGCGCGAGCGGTTCCACGAGCGTAACGCGGCCGCGCCGTTGCCGCGCGCGTATCAGTGGGCCGACGGATCGGCCTATGTGAACCACGTCGCTTTGGTGCGGCAGGCACGCGGGGCGGAGATGCCCGAGACATTCTGGCATGACCCGTTGATGTACCAAGGCGGATCGGACGGCTTCCTCGGGGCCCGTGACGACATTCCGCTGGCCGACGAAGCGTGGGGCTGCGACCTTGAGGCCGAGGTGGTGGTGGTCACTGGCGACGTACCCCAAGGCGTGTCGCCAGCCGATGCGCTGGATTATGTCCGGCTGGTCGGGCTGACCAATGACGTCAGCCTGCGCAACCTCATCCCCGGCGAACTGGCCAAGGGATTCGGCTTCTTCCATTCTAAACCCGCCTCAAGCTTCTCGCCCGTGCTTGTCACTCCCGATGCACTTGGGAGCCGCTGGGCGGACGGCAAGCTGAGCGGCGCGCTCGAAGTAGAGCTCAACGGCCAACCATTCGGTCGCGCCGATGCGGGCGAAGACATGACCTTCGATTTCGGCACGCTGATCGCTCACGCCGCGAAAAGCCGCAGCCTTGGCGCGGGGACGATCATCGGGTCGGGTACCGTGTCCAATCGCGACACCGACGGCGGCCCCGGCAAGCCGGTCGCTGCGGGCGGGCTTGGTTATAGCTGCATTGCCGAACTGCGGATGGTCGAGACGATCCTCAACGGCGCGCCTGAAACGGGTTTCCTCAAGGCCGGCGACCGCGTCGCGATCACCATGCGCGACAACAAGCACCATGCGATCTTCGGCACCATCGACCAGCAGGTCGTCGCCGCTTAGAGCAATCCGCGGCTTTCTCCCATCAGCCGCGCCAGCCCGTGCAGCGCGGCGAGATTGGGCGCCGCCAACCCGATCCGAGCAGCAATCTCAAGCGGCGCACCGAGCAGGGCATCGAGCTCAATCGGTCGGCCAAGCTCGACATCCTGCAACATCGAGGTCTTGAACGCGCCCAGCGTCGCGGTGATCGTCAGCCGATCCTCGCCGCTCTCGCTGATCGGGCATCCAATCGCCGCGCCGATCGCCGCCGCCTCGGCCATGCAGGCAAGCATGAATTTGCGCGTGTCGGCGTTGGCGAGGATCCGGTCGGCGGTCGCGAGCGTCAGCGCCGAGATCGGGTTGGTGGTCATGTTGCCCCATAATTTGTACCAGATCGCGCGGCGGATATCGGGCACCGCCTCGCCCGCCAGCCCGGCATCGCGCAACATGGCGCCGAGCGCGGTGGCCCGTTCGCTGTCCCCGCCTTGTGGCTCGCCGACCACAACACGGTCAAGCATCGCTACCTCGATCCGCGCCGGGCTGGGGCGGCGGCAGGCGGCATGGACGACGCAGCCGAGCACTTGTCCGATCGGTAAAGCCGCGGCGATACGCGCACCGGGGTCGACACTGGTCAAGGGCGCGCCGTCGACGAACCACCACGGCACCCCGTTCATCAGCGGCACAATCAACGTTTCCGGCCCGATCAGCGGCCGCGCCACCGCTGATGCCTCAGCGAGAGCCGGCGTTTTGACCGCAATGATCAGGACATCCTGTTGCCCAAGCGACGCCGCATCGGTCGCTACAACGGGATAGGTGATTTGCTCCGCGCCTTGCTCGACGATCGTAATCCCGCCATCGAGCGCCGCTGCAGTCGCGCCGCGCGCAAGCACCGACACTTCGTGACCGGACTGAGCCAACCGCCCCGCGACCCAGCCGCCGATCACCCCAGCGCCAAGGATGGTAATTTTCATCGCGCCGCTATGCCGTCGATCGCCAAGCCGCGCCAGAGTCGAGTGGGAATGCCGATGGTGCGGGACGCAGTCCGGAGCGCACTGCTCTCTACCAGAATAACAGGGAATACTTGGCGCAACCGAAGGGCTAGGGCGGGCGTAAGTTGCCGGCAAAGCGCCGAATTTTGGCCGCTGTTCTGAGTTAATCCACAAATGAACAGGGATTTCACTGACCCCTAACAGGGAACAGTACGTCCTCAATCTAGCCGTCGAGGCCCTCACCAGCCTCGCGGAGCCATCCGGTATACTGCTCGTAAGACTGGCAGCTCCATTCGGCTTGCACTTTCCTGCGACTTGATTCACATAGGAGTTGGCTGGCGCAATGCGCCCGCCCGCTCAGCCGACACAATGTGTCTGGCTCGGGCATCCCGGCAATGCCGGCGGGCCAATGGCCTTCCGCGGACATCGCGCAATGCGCGCTGACTCATGTTTTTCATCTTAATTCGGCCGCGGGCCGAATGGAGACGCACATGCGTGATTTGAACCTCAGCATCGTCCAGGTCCCGATCGGAAAGATCAGGGACCGCCCAGATAACGCCAGAACGCACAGCCGAAAACAAGTGGCCCGCCTCGCGACGGCAATTCGAACTTTCGGATTTGTGGTTCCGATTCTGCTCGACAGAGATCACGTCCTGATTTGCGGGCACGCCCGCGTGGAAGCGGCCAAGACTGAGGGGTTCCTTAAGGTTCCAGCAATCTTCATCGACCATCTATCACCCGAACAAATTCGGGCCCTGACTCTGGCCGACAACAGGATGTCTCAGCTCGGTGGTTTCGATAAGGAGCTTCTTGCCAAGGAGGTTAAGGCTTTGGTCAGCCTGCTTCCGATGCCGGAGCTTTTAGCTACGGGATACGAAATTGAGGAGATCGAACTCCTGCAAGATGTTGTTGGCTCTCATGAAACGCAGGCTAGCGAAGCCATTCTTCCCGACGTGGACCGGTCAAAGCCGGCTATAACTAAATTGGGTGATTGCTGGACCATTGGCGATCACAGACTAATTTGTGGCGATGCGCTGAACGACGCGACCTACAAGCAGCTGTTGGGACGTGAGCGAGCTGATCTCGTCATTACGGATCCGCCCTATAATCGAAAAATCAACGGTGAAGTTTCGGGATTGGGCGCTACCAAACACCCTGAGTTCCTCGTGGCTTCGGGTGAGCTAACCAGAGGTCAGTTCCAGCGTTTTCTGGTCGATATGTGCAGAAATCTAGCTGCCTTTAGCCGCTCGGGCTCGCTCCACTACATCTTCATGGACTGGCGCTCGATCGGTGATCTGCTCACGGCAGGTGAGGCCTATTACGACGGGCTCCAGAACATCGTTGTATGGGTCAAGTCCAACGGTGGGGGCATGGGCAGCCTTTATCGTTCGCAACATGAGCTGGTCTGTTTGTTCAAACATGGAAAGCGGCCTCATAAGAACAATGTTGCTCTTGGAGTAAATGGTCGCAACCGCACCAACGTATGGCAGTTCCCTGGCGCCAATAGTGCGGGTCAACGAGTCAACTTAAAGCTGCATCCAACGGTCAAAAACATCGACATGATCACCGAAGCTCTCCGGGACGCGAGCGATCGGGGCGACGTTGTACTGGACGGATTCGCGGGTTCAGGAACGTTGTTGCTTTCGGCCCAACAGGCGGGGAGGCGCGCGCGACTGATCGAGCTCGACCCTTACTACTGCGACCTGATCATCTCCCGGGCCAATGACATCGACCTCGTCGCGACCTTGGAGGCTAGCGATGAGAGTTTTCTCCAAGTCGCGACGAGACGAACAGCGACGAATGGCGGCAGCGATGTACCCGACGGGATCTCAGCGTGAGCCGGAAGAAAAAGCCAAAACATCAGCTCGATGTTCGAGCGCTTCTAGAGCAGCCAGTCGGCAAAATTGCCAACGGAGGTCCACCGATTTGTGCCTTTGAGTCAGCGATGCTGCGAGCTGCGGAACAGGCAATCAAGGGCAACATGTCCGAAGCGAAGCGATTCCTCGGTGCAATGATGTCGTACGGTTTGCTTGAACGCCCAAAAGCCGATGATGACCATGAGTACGTAGTTCGCATCCCTAAGGAATGGGACAGTGGAGCCTGGTACGCCATGTGCGATCGATATGGGCTCCCGCCTTGGCCCGGTGAACACGACGGCCTGATACCGAAAGAGCGTTGGAAGGCGAACTATGGAAAACATCCAAGACCAGTCCGGAGATAGCGCCGCTGAGCAGGATGAAGATGTAGGATATCAGAACCCGCCGCGACATACTCGGTGGCCTAAGGGCTATTGCCCAAACCCGCGCGGTCGCCCGGCCCGCGCCCGAGGCCGGAGGGGAATTCTTGAGCGGATAGCTAATGAGCTATGCACGGTTGAAATTGGGGGACGGCTGGAACAGCTGACTCGACTTGAGATCGTGTTGATCGCAGTTCGAAACGCCACGGCAAACGGCAATCCCGCAGCGTTGAAATTGTTCGATTGGCTCCTCGGCCAGAGCAACGAAGAAGGCCCACCGTCTCCGAAAGCAGTTCTAATCTGCGGAGAGAAACTAACGTTGGACGAATGGGAGGCAGAGTTCGGTCATCTTGGCGGAGTGAAACCTCCGCCTCCCCCTGGATCCATCCAGATGGCGGATTGCCCACTCTTGAAGAAAGCGCAGCCGGCAACAGCTGAGAAACCGGAAGAGATATAATCCTGCGGACACCTACGGCTTGGTCGGACGAGGCTCGTGGTTGTAATGTCCGCTTCCGACCCATTGCGGACATTAGCTCGGACCTCCATGCTGACGGGATGGGTCAGGCTAACCAACGAACAAAACTCCTCGTCGGCTTGGCGGTTGCGGCAATAGGGATTGGCGTCGTTTATCACGTTTTCACGCGTTTTTGGTGGGAGCTTGATCCGCCTGAGCGCGGGATCATGGCAAAGGCTGATCTGTCTATCGTCGTCGACACCGATTGCGTTGAGCAATCGCTGCGAAGGCGTTTTCCTGATTTGAATGTCTACGACGGCCACGCGGGCGAAGTGCCCGAAGGGCGATTTCAATCAATCTTCGACTATTATGGCTCAGCGGACGGAAGAGGCCGAGCCGTGCTGACTTTCATCGACTTAGAGGGCAGAACGAGGACTGAGCATTTTTTTATTGGGCACTACGAGAAGCTCCCTCAAAAGGATTTTCCTCCAGCATTGCAGGCAATGAAAATGGCAAGTGACGCCTTGCGCGACAATTGCAATGTTGATTTGTCTGCACTGCAGTTTCGAGAGGTTGGGCAGCGTGTTGCAGCA
>JBKJUB010000069.1:0-15223 GCA_046590765.1 Sphingomicrobium sp.
CTCCTCGACCTGGGCAATATATTCGTCCCCGTGATGTCCCAGCAGATGTTCGAGCGGTCCGGCAGCGATCGATCCAAGCTGATGGTCTGTTTGAGCGCGAGCTAGTGCCGCCAGCAAAAAACTCCATTGCACGCTCGCCGACGCGAAAAAATTCATTTCGACCACCCGCATACCTGCTTCACCAGTTAGCGAATGGCTTGCATCGTTCAACTCGCAAATCCAGTCGGCAGCGAGCTTTGCAAGATCGACCTGCTCCCAGTCCGCCATGCCTTACGCCAGCCCCGCATGCGCCAGCGCCGCATCGACTGCCACCCTCGACGCGTCGGACGAAGGCGTCATCGGCGCGCGGAGTTCGGTCGGGAACGCGCGCACTTTGCTCAGCGCATATTTGACCGGGCCGGGCGAAGCGTCGGTGAACATCGCCATGTGGAGTGGGAATAGGCGGTCTTGCAGCGCAAGGGCGTCGTCCCAGCGCCCCTCCCGCATCGATTCCTGGAAGTGGGCGCACAGCTTGGGTGCGACGTTGGCGGTGACCGAGATGCAACCAACCCCGCCCATTGCGCTGAAGCCAAGCGCGGTTTCGTCATTGCCCGACAATTGGACGAACTCCTCCCCGCAGGCGAGGCGCTGAGCGGTCACGCGGCCAAGGTTGCCGGTCGCGTCCTTGACCCCGATGACGTTGGGCAGGCGCGACAATCGCTCCATCGTTTCGACCGATATGTCGGTGATCGTCCGCCCTGGCACATTGTAGAGCATGACCGGAATGTCGAGATCGGCCACCGCCGCGAGGTGGAGGGTGATGCCGTCCTGATTGGGGCGGTTGTAATAAGGCGGGACGTGGAGCGCGGCATCGGCACCGGCCTCCTTCGCCGCGCGGGTCAATTCGATCGCATGCGCGGTGTTATTCGACCCGCAGCCGGCGATCACCGGGACGCGGCCGCGCGCGACCACGACCGTCGCCTCGATCAAGGCGCGATGTTCGTCGCTGGTCAGCGTCGCCGCCTCGCCCGTCGTCCCGCATGGCACCAGTGCGTTCGACCCCTGATCGATCTGCCACTCGACGAAGTCTCGGAATAGCGCGAGATCGACTCGTCCTGCCGCAAATGGAGTCACCAGCGCGGGTATCGAGCCGAAAAACATGCTTTTTCCTTATCTTCGGCACAAGACGCCGCTTGATCAGTTGGGGGAAGAAGGGTGCGTTCAGGGACTGATAAGGGCCGATCCGTCAAAATGTCTAGCATGAGACAATTTGCCTTCCTGTTCGTGATGATTACCGCGCCGTCAGGCTCAGTATTTGCCCAAAGCCCTTACCCTTCGGCTTATCCCGCCGCAGCCGTGTCGCAGAGTGACGTCAATTACGCGCTGGCAGACTGGCGGCGGCTGCGTGCCAGCGACGGCTATGCGTTCGCCGATTATGCGCGCTTCATCATCGCTAATCCTGAATGGCCGGACGACAATCGCCTCCGCACGGTCGCCGAGAAACAGATGCGCCCTGGCGAATATGGGCCGACGGTGATCGCTTTCTTCCGCACCGACAAACCGCGCACCGGCAATGGTCGCGCGCGGCTGGCTGAGGCGCTGGCCGCCGCCGGACGCACCGCCGAGGCGACGACCACGGCGCGCTCGGCCTGGACCTCGGCTGACCTTCCCGCCGCTGATGAAGCAAGCATTGCCGCGCGTTATTGGGCCAGCCTGACCGCCGCCGACCATGACAAGCGAACCGACGCCTTGCTGTTCGCCAAGAAAGCCGAGGATGCCGCCCGCGCCGCGGCCTATGCCAGCCCCACGCGCCGCGCCGCTTTTGCCGCGCGGATCGCGATGCAACGCCGTTCGAGCGATGCCGACGCTTTATACCGCCTGGTTGATGCGCAGACCTCGACCGACGCCGGGCTGATGATCGACCGGATTCGCTTCCTCAAATTGTATAACAACGACAGCGGCGCGCGCTTCCTCGCCGCCCGCCCCCACAATTTCACCTATAAGCCCGCCGATCCCGAACGCTTCGTCGAGACGTTGCTCGGCCTCGCTATTGGTGCCTATGGCGATCGGCAATATAGCCAGGCGTACGACATCGGGCGGCAAGTCAACGACGCCTTCGCGCCGGGCACCGACATCAGCAGCCAATCCTATGGCCTGCGCGACGATTATACTTCGCTGGCGTGGCTGGCGGGCCAGTCGGCACTGTCGGGGCTCAACCGGCCAAGCGAGGCAATCGCGCAGTTCCTCAATTATTCGAAGGGTGGCAAGTCGCTCCAGGTGACCTCCAAGGGGCTCTACTGGGCGGGTCGCGCGGCGCTTTATGCCGGGCGCGGCGCCGAGGCAAACCAGTATTTCGCGCGCGCTGCCGCCTATCCCGAGCTGTTCTACGGCCAGCTCGCGCTCGAGCGGCTCGGGCGTTCGGTGCCGGCCCCGGTGGCGATGCCGTCATTGCTTGTTACCCCGCCGCAGCGCGCCGCATTCCAGCGCAACCGATTGGCGCAGGCCACGCGGCTGCTCGGGCAACAGGGCCGCCGCGACGAGCAGAGCCTGTTCGTTCGCGCGCTTGCCGAAAGCCTGACCGACAATGGCGACCGCGTCTTGGTGAGCGAATTGGGCCAGTCGATCGGGCGCCTGGATCTTGGCGTGTGGACCGCGCGGGCGGCGCGCAACAATGGCACCGCTTTCTATTATCGGTCGGCCTTCCCGACTCATCCGGCAAGCGCCCCGCCGGGCAAGATGTGGGCTTTGGTCCACGGCATCACACGGCAGGAAAGCTCGTTCGACCGCGGCGCGATGAGCCGCGTCGGCGCGCGCGGGATGATGCAGCTGATGCCCGGTACCGCGCGCGAGGAAACCGGCAAGATGGGACTTGGCTATGATCTTGGCCGACTGACCAGCGACCCGTCGTACAATGTCATGGTCGGGAGCAATTATTTCCAGCGGCTGCTTAGCCAGTGGGGCGGCAATTACGTACTTGCTATCGCGTCTTACAACGCCGGCGCGGGCAATGTCCGCAAGTGGGTCGCGCGCTATGGCGATCCGCGCAGCCAAGGAGTCGACACGTTGCGCTGGATCGAGCAGATTCCGTTCGTCGAGACCAAGGGCTACGTCCAACGGGTGCTCGAAAATTCGGTGGTTTACGATCGCATCAACCCGACCGTCCCGCCGAGCAGCGGCGCGATCAGCCTGTCGACCTTTTTGGGCAAATCGCGCCCTGGTTGATCGCCAGCCTAACCGGCGGGCTGGATCCGCTCGGACGGGACAAGGAACGGGACCACCGAGCCGGCTTCCTCGGGCGGTGATTGCGGCACAGCCTTTTGCAGCGCGTCGGCGATTGCCGTCATCCCAGCGACCATTGCCGCATCGCCATCATTGGCGTCGATCATCGACCACGGCGCCCAGCGCGTGTCCGACTGGGCCAGCACCTGGGTCAGTGCAGCGCGATAGGCAGCGCGCGCAGTCGCGGTGCGGAATTCCTCCGGCCCGACCAGATGCCGCATCCACTGGTCATCCTGACGCTCGACGATGCGGCGCGCCTGGGTGTCGTCGGTGACGTGGAAGAAAAGTTTGACGATCATCGTCCCATAATCGCGCTGCTGCGATTCGAATTCGTTAATTTCGTCGAACGCGCGCTTCCATTCCTTGTCGGTGACCAGCCCGAGCAATTTGTCCTCGAGCACTCTGCGATACCAGCTGTGGTAGAAGATGGCGGTGTTGCCAGCCTCGGGCAGCTTGGCCCAGAAGCGCGCCAGCCAATGGCCATCGCGTGCTCGGCGGCGATCGGGCGAGACGGTTGTCACCGCGACATGGGTCGGGTCGAGCGCGGCGCCGAGCAGCTTGACAAAGGCGCGCTTGCCGCCGCCCTCGGGCCCTTCGATGACGATGATCAGGCGCTTCTGGTGGACGATTTGCGCCAGTTGCGCGCGGCCAAGTCGATGCTGGAGCGCCGCCAGCGCACCGGCAACATCGCCCTTATACGGGTGACCCCGTTCAAAATCTGTTAAATCAATCGGCACGTCGCGTTGGGTATCGAAAACCGAATCGCTCCGCAATCGATCAAACTCCAGCCGTCCCCAGTTGGGGCATAGACGCGATCAAGCGGGCTTTGCGGCTCCGTCGGCGACAATCCGGATCGACAATTCTTTCAGTTGCTTCGGCGTCACCTCGGCCGGGGCGTTCATCAGCAGATCTTCGGCCTTCTGGTTCATCGGGAAGACGATCACTTCGCGAATGTTGGGTTCGTCGGCGAGCAGCATCACAATTCGGTCGATGCCCGGTGCCGAGCCGCCATGCGGGGGCGCGCCAAATTTGAACGCGCCGATCATGCCGGGGAAGTTGGTATCGACTTCCGCCGCCGAATAGCCGGCGATTTCGAACGCCTTGTACATGATGTCAGGGCGATGGTTGCGGATCGCGCCCGAACTGAGCTCGACGCCGTTGCAGACGATGTCATATTGCCACGCCAGGATATCGAGCGGATCCATCGTCTCGAGCGCGTCCATCCCGCCCTGCGGCATCGAGAAGGGATTGTGGCTGAAATCGACCTTCTTATTGTCCTCGTCATAGTCGAACATCGGGAAATCGACGATCCAGCAGAAACGGAACGCGTTCTTCTCGATCAGGTCGAGGCTTTCGGCGACGCGGGTGCGGGCGAGACCAGCCAGTTTGGCGGCCTCGGCATCCTTGCCAGCGGCGAAAAAGATGCCGTCGTCGGGACCGATCCCGAGTTGCTCGGCGATCTTGTCCATCCCCTCGACGCCGTGATTCTTGGCAATCGGGCCGCCCCATTCGCCAGCCTTGCGGGTGGCATAGCCCAAGCCAGCGAAACCCTCGCCGCGTGCCCAGTCGTTCATCTCGTCGAAGAATTTGCGGCTCTTCTCGGCGGTCCTCGGCGCAGCGACCGCGCGGACCACCATGCCCTTGTCGACCAGCCTGGCGAACAGGCCGAAGCCCGAGCCGACGAAGTGTGCCCCGACATCGTGAATCAGCAATGGGTTACGTAAGTCGGGCTTGTCGCTGCCGTAGTTGAGTAATGCTTCCTTGTAGGGGATGCGGACGAACTCACCGGCGGGGGTAACGCTGCGGCCGTTGGCGAATTCCGCGAACAGTCCGGCCAACACCGGCTCGATGGCGTTGAACACGTCGTCCTGGGTGACGAAGCTCATCTCGAAATCGAGCTGGTAGAATTCGCCCGGCGAACGGTCAGCGCGGGCATCCTCGTCGCGAAAGCACGGCGCGATCTGGAAATAACGATCGAACCCGGCGACCATCAGCAGTTGCTTGAACATCTGTGGCGCCTGCGGAAGCGCGTAGAATTTGCCGGGGTGGACGCGGCTGGGGACGAGGTAATCGCGTGCGCCTTCGGGTGAGCTGGCGGTCAGGATCGGGGTCTGAAATTCGGTAAACCCCTGATCGATCATCCGGCTGCGGACCGAGGCGATGACCTTCGACCGGAGCATGATGTTGGCGTGGAGCCGCTCGCGCCGCAGATCGAGGTAGCGGTACTTGAGGCGGATTTCCTCGGGATATTCCTGCTCGCCGGCGACCGGCATCGGAAGTTCGGCGGCGGAGGACTGCACCTCAACTTCGTCGACCACGACCTCGATGTCACCGGTCGCGAGCTTTTTGTTGACCGCCCCGCCCTCGCGATCGACGACCTTTCCCGAAATCGTCACCACCGATTCGACCCGCTGCGAATCGAGCGTTGCAAGCGCGTCCGATCCGGCCCGGCACACCAGTTGCGTTAGTCCATAATGATCGCGAAGATCGACGAACAGCACTCCGCCATGATCGCGCTTGCGGTGGATCCAGCCCGACAGTCGAACCGTGGAGCCAACATCGGCGGCGCGAAGGGCTTCGCAGCTATGGGTGCGATAAATGTGCATGAAATCCATCCGTAAAGGGGTTGCGGGCCGATTTCCCGTCCCCTCCCCTTTTGTCAACCCGCAGGCCTCGCTATGGCCACCAGCAACATGAAGATTCACAAGCTGATCAACGACAGTGCCACCCTCGCCGCTTTGGTCGAGCGACTCGCCAAGGCCCCGTTCGTCGCGGTCGATACCGAGTTCATGCGCGAGAACACCTATTGGCCCGAATTGTGCCTGATCCAGATCGCGAGCAGCGAGGAAGCCGCGGCGATCGACCCCAAGGCCGACGGGATCGATCTCAAGCCGTTGCTCGACCTGCTGGTGGCCAACGCCGACGTGCTCAAGATCTTCCATGCCGGCGGGCAGGATCTCGAAATCGTCCATAATCTGACCGGCAAGACCCCGGTGCCGTTGTTCGACACCCAGGTCGCGGCGATGGCCTTGGGCTATGGCGAGCAGGTCGGTTATTCGAGCCTGGTCGAATCGATGCTTGGCCATGCGCTCGACAAGGGCGCACGCTTTACCGACTGGTCGCGGCGCCCGCTCGACAAACGCCAGATCGATTACGCCATCGCCGACGTCACCCACCTCGCGACAATTTTCCCGATGATGGTCGAGAAATTGCGCAAAAACGGCCGCGGCGGCTGGCTCGACGAGGAAATGGAGCGGCTGGCCGACCCGTCGAGCTTCGCCTTTGCCCCCGAGGATGCGTGGAAGCGGCTCAAGCTACCCGGTCGCAATCCGCAATTGCTCGGCCGCTTGCGCGCGATCGCCGGCTGGCGCGAGACCGAGGCGCGCGGCAAGAATATCCCGCGCGGGCGGATCATCAAGGACGATACTTTGGCCGAGCTCGCCGCTCACCCACCCAAGTCGCAGGACGATCTGGGCAAGGTGCGCGGGCTGTCGGCGGGGTGGCGCAACAACGATATCGGGGGACGGTTGATGAGCGCGATTGCCAATGCCGAGCCGGTGTCGCCCGACGAGCTTCCCCAACGCGACTTCAAGCGCCCCGGCCTGAGCAAGGATGCGGTGCTGGTCAGCGATTTGCTCAAATTACTGCTCAAGATCCGTTCGCGCGAGACCGGGGTTGCACCCAAATTGATCGGTCGTTCGGACGAGCTTGAAGCGCTTGCCGCCGGCGTTCGTGACGGCCTCAACATCCTCTCGGGATGGCGGTTCGAACAATTCGGCAGCGACGCGCTCGACCTGGTCGAAGGGCGGGTCGCGTTCGGGGTGACCGACGGCAAGCTGACCATGACCACCACGGCAAAGGTGATCGAGCCGGTCGAAGCGGTTGATGCGTAAGTTCAGCGGGTTGACACTCATCTTGCTCGCGGCCTGCACCAGCAGCCCGGCGACACAGCCTCCGACAGCCAAATCGCCCACGGCGACGAGCCCGGGCACCGACCCGTGCCTGTCGGCCACGCTCGACCGTTACAAGGGGGAACTCGCCACGAGCGACCTTGGCGCGCGGATGCTCGCGACCACCCGCAAGACTGAGCTACGCTGGGTCAGGCCGGGGATGATGGTGACGATGGATTACCGCGAGGACCGGCTAACTGTTTATTTGACGGCGGCGAACAAGGTTGAACGCGCCAGCTGCGGCTAGGCGACCTTTATCTCAGCAGTGCGGCCAATCGCCTTGGCCAGTTGCTTGAGCCGCTGCTCGACCGCTTCCCCCGCCAGCGCCGCGTAGCGAGCCGGTACATCGAGCACGACTTTGTCTTCCATGACGGCGATGCTGGTCCGCGCGAGCGTGGTTTCGGTGCCGCCCGACAGTCGCTGGGCGAGGCGGATCGCCTTGCCCCATGCGGCGCAGCGTTCTTCCTCGCGCGAATCGAGCAATGCCGCGACCTTGGCGTCGAAGCATTTGTCGCCGCCAAACGCCGCGCACAATGTCCGCCCGAGCACTGCGCGACCATGCGCGTCGATCCCGACCCAATTGCCGTGCAGCGCCAGGTCGACCGCGCGCTCGGCGCGAAAGTCGGGGTGCGCGTTCCACGCAAAATCGCTCATCAGGCACGCGGCGAGCCGAAGCCGGAGCGCGGGCGGATCATCGTCGGGAAACAACGGATCGAGCCACGCGTCGATCGTCGCACCATGATCGCCGAAGCGGCCGAGCCGGTCGCCGACTTCGAGCGCCGCCGCAATCAGGGGATCCTGCGCCCGGGTCGCGGCGTCGAGCTCGCGGTAAAGCAGGCCTTCGCGAAGGCCGAACGAGGAGACGATCACCTCGCCAGGCGCGAACACATCGATCAGCGCGTCGAGGATGACGGTTGCCGCCGGCAGCGCGCCAAGGCGGTTGGAATTGAGCCCGCTGCGGTCCTTGAGCTCGACCGGGGTGGTGGTAGCGATGATCTGCTCCAGCGCCGCGACGCGCTCGACGCTCAGTTTGTGACCATGCACAATCGGCAGCGGATGATTGACTTCGTGCAGGTCAAGCCGAGCCAGCGCGCGGAAAGAGCCGCCGACGAGGTGCAGGCTCGACTTCCTCAGCGAGGCGTCGAGTGCGCTGCCCTTGATTCCGTCGGCAATCAGCGCCGCAATCTTCTTGCGGTTCGGCGCGCTGCCCACCCGCAGCACGCCCAGCGGGAGCGACACGCCCGCGCCGGTCTTGCCATGCTCGACCTGGATCAGTTCAAGGCTCCCGCCGCCAAGATCGGCGACCACGCCGCGCGCATCGGGCATCGCAGACAGCACCCCCATGCCCGCAAGCTGGGCTTCCTCCTCGCCCGACAAGATCCTGGGCCGGAGCCCCAGTGCTGCGACCTGCTTGAGGAACGCCGCGCCGTTCGACGCCTCGCGAACCGCCGCAGTCGCCACGGTGTGGAGAGTCCTGAGACCCATGTCCTTGCCGAGCTGATGGTAACGCGCGATCGCCGCCAATGCACGCCGGCTGCTTTGCTCGTCGAGCATCCCGTCACGCTCGATCCCGCGCCCCAATGCCGCGCTGACTTTCTCGTTGAACAGATGCGACGGTACCCGCGCGGTCCCGCCATAGGCAACGAAGCGCACCGAGTTGGAGCCGATGTCGATGATCCCGACCGGGCCGAAGCTTTTGGCGGGCATCAGCCGCCCCCGCGCTGGGTCAGCCGCAGCTTGGGCACTTCCTTGCCGCCGAGCGAATGGCCGCGCCCCGACAGCGACGGATTGTTCATGAAGTAATGGTGGAGGTTGAAGTGACGTTTGCCGGGAACGATCCGGCGGTAATTGCCGTCGGGCTGGAGCATCCAGCTTTGCTCATTGTCGATCAAATTGGCGATCATCACCTGGTCGAGCACTTGCGCGTGCACCGTCGGATTTTCGATCGGCAGCAGGAATTCGACCCGCCGGTCAAAATTGCGCGCCATCCAGTCGGCCGAAGACATGAACACCCGCGATTTGGGATGCGGCAGACGGTGGCCGTTGGCGAAGACGAAGATCCGGCTATGCTCGAGGAACCGCCCGACGATCGACTTCACCCGGATGTTTGATGACATGCCCGCGACGCCCGGGCGAAGGCAGCACACCCCGCGAATGACGAGGTCGATCGACACCCCCGCCTCGCTCGCCTCATACAATTTATCGATGATCCTGTGATCGACCAGGCTGTTCATCTTGGCCCAGATCGCCGCCGGTCGGCTCTGTTTGGCGTTGGTAATCTCGCCATCAATCAGCGACAGGAACTTCTCGCGCAAATTGTGCGGGCTCAAGGTCAGCAGCTCGAGCCCCTTGGGCTGAACATAGCCGGTGGTCAGGTTGAACAATTTGGCCGCATCGCGCGCTGCCCGGCGCGATGACGTGAAGAAGCTTAGATCGGTGTAAATCTTGGCCGTGGTCGGGTGATAATTGCCGGTCCCGAAATGGGTGTAGGTGCGGATCGTCCCGCCCTCGCGGCGCAGCACCATCGACACCTTGGCGTGGGTCTTCCATTCAACAAACCCATAGATCACCTGCACCCCGGCGCGCTCGAGCCGGCTCGCCCAGAGGAGGTTCTGTTCCTCGTCGAAGCGGGCCTTCAGCTCGACGACCGCCGTAACCGATTTGCCCGCCTCTGCCGCCGCTACCAAGGCATCGACGATCGCCGACTGTTTGCCCGCGCGATACAGCGTCTGCTTGATCGCGACGACCCCCGGATCCTCCGCCGCCTGGCGCAGGAATGCGACCACCGCATCGAAGCTTTCATAGGGGTGATGGATGATGAAATCCTTCGAGCGGATGGCAGCGAAAATATCGCCGTCGTGCTCGAGGATGCGCTCGGGGAAGCGCGGCGAGTAAGGCGAGAATTTGAGCGCCGGGAAATCGGTCTCGACCAATTGGGCGAGGTCGGCGATCCCGATCAGCCCGCCGCTCTCCGCGGTTAGCGCCGAATCGGCGCGCATGCCTTCGCGCACCAGTTTCTCGACATCTTCCGGCGTGTCGTCATCGAACTCGAGCCGGATAACCCGCCCGCGTCGCCGCCGCTGGATTGCCGAGCGGAAGTAGCGCACCAGATCCTCGGCCTCGTCATCGACTTCAATATCGCTGTCGCGAAGCACCCGGAACGCGCCGTCGGCGACCTTGGTGAAACCGGGGAATAATATGTCGAAATGCGCGGTCACCACCGCCTCGATGGCGATGAAGCGGATCGTCTTGCCGCCGCCGGGAAGCTGGATGAACCGCTGCAGCGTCGACGGGATCATCAGCAATTCGGTCACCAGTTCAGCGCGCTTCGCGCGTTGCAGGCTGAACACCAAAGTGAAGCCGCGATTGGGGATGAATGGAAACGGGTGCGACGGGTCGATCGCCTGCGGAGTTAGCACCGGGAGGATCTGCTCGCGGAAATGATCCGCCAGCCATTCGGCCTCGCGCGGGGTCAATTGGTCGGCAGTGATGACTTGCAGCCCGCATTCGGTCAGTGCTTCGCGAAGCACCATCCATTCGGCCTGCTGCGCGACGATCAGTGCATCGGCCTCCAGCGCGATGGCGTCGAGTTGCTGGGTCGGGGTTAGGCCGTCGGCCGACAAATCCTCGATCCCGCGCAATTGCTGGCCCTTCAGTCCCGCCACCCGGGTCATGAAGAATTCGTCGATGTTGGAGCCCGAGATCGAGAGGAAGCGCAGCCGCTCGAGCAACGGGTGCGCGACATTGGTTGCTTCCTCCAGCACCCGCCGATTGAAGGCCAGCCACGACATTTCGCGATTGAAATATCGGCCTGCTGGCGCCTTGCCCTGGCTCACGCCGCGCCTCGCTGATCGACCAGCCCGGCCAACCCCAAGGCGCGGCGGATCGTCGGAAGAGTCAGCCGCGCGCGCTCGGCAAAGGCATGGCGATCGATTGCCTCGACGACCCGCTCGGCAGTGACATAATCGCGGTGCACGCGCTGGGTGATGAACGTCACCGCCTCGGCCGGGATGTGCAGCCCGCGATCGGCAAACAGCAGGTCGATCAAAGCGGCAAACAGCTGGTCATCAGGCTCGCCGATCTGGGTCACTGGAGTCACCGCCAGCCGGGTTCGCAGATCGGGCAAATTGACCGGCCACGGCGCCTCGCCATTGGTGATCATAACCATCGCCCGGCCGCTTTCCTGCGCCTGGTTCCAGGCGTGAAACAATTCCTCCTCGTCATGCGAATCGGCATTGTCGAACAACCGCCCACCGACCCGGGCGATGAACCCCCGCGCCAGCAACGACCGCCCCGAGCGCCGCGGCCCGGTCAGGATCGTCGCCTTGACCGGCCACAGGCTCCACTGGCGAAAATGGTCGAACGCGGCGCGATTGGCTTCGCTCAGGATGAAGCGCTGCTCCTCCCCGACTTGCGGCCAGTCGAGCGGGAGCGCGATCTGGTCGGCGGGCTTCATTCCTGGCCGGCGGGCGCTTGCGTATTGTCGGCTGGCGGTTTGGCCGGCGCGGCTGGCGGCGGCGCGCCGGGGTTAACCCTGAGCGTGCCCCCGACATCGATCACCGACCAGCCGCGCGCCGACATCGCCGTGGCCAGCGTCTGCGGCTCGCCGCGATAGGTCACCAGCAGGATCGACCAGCCGCCGATCGCAGTGCTGCGCGGAGAGACTGCATCGACCCCCGCAATCCCGCGGATCGCGCCGAACGCTGCCGACAGCCCAGCCTCGTCGCGGGTCAATATCTGCAATTGGACGATCTTGGGCGTGATCGCCGCCTTGACCGGTGCGGCAATGACGTCTTCGACCGGCGGCGGCGGCTCGGCGATGATCAGGCTCGGATCGCGCCGCAACCGGTCATTGGCCAGCGCCAGCGTGAACAACTGGTCCATCCGGTTGACGCCCTCGGCCATCATCCGCGGAATGTCGGCGCTGTCCTTGGCGGTCAGCTCGAATCCGCCGAGAATCTCGCCATCGGGTCCATGCCGACCGACGAACCGCGCCACCGCCGGCCCGCCTGGATATTCGCGGTGCAGCGACGCCTCGGCCACCAGCACGTCGGCAGCGCCATAATAATCGATGATGTTGCCCCACCAGCCGCGTCCCGGACGCACGGTTTGCGCGGCGTTGATTAGCAAAGGATCGACTCCGGTGCCGCTGACCCGGACATAATCGATCGGGCTTTGGGAGGTACGGAACTGGGCCCATGCCCGCTGCCACACATTGCGCTGCTCAACGCTGGTCATCGTCGCGCCGGTCACCAGCACCGGGATCAGCAGCAACGGTGCCGAGCGGCGAACCACGCCAGCGACCCCGAGAATCTCCCCTGCCCGCGCCCGATCGAACAAGATACCAAGGTCGGCGATGTACCGCGTCGGACCGATTTGCTCGCGCTCGACGATAATCGAGCTGACCAAAGTATCGAGCACCGAATCGCTCAAATTGGGCGCGGCGCTGACCGGCTGGCCATGTTGCTTGGCCCATAGCGCCCTAAACCCTTCGCGCTGAGCGACGCGCCATCCGGCATAGCGCGCGGCATTGGCATCCTTGCCCCCGACGTCGACGTGAATGCCGGTGATTTCGAGCGTCCCCGAGCTGTCGATCGGGGCAATCCCGCGATCGCCCGATTCCATTTGCGCGAAGACAATCCCGCCAGCGACGAGCGCGGCAAGCGCCGATGCGACAATGAAGGCGGAACGCCGAGCGATGACCATAAGCGGGCTTTTGGCGATATGTGCGTGGAAATCCAAGCGGCTTGTGGCTAGTGGCTGCCGTCATGTCGCAAAAGCCGCTCACTTATGCCGATGCCGGGGTCTCGATCGTTGCCGGCAATGCCTTGGTCAAGGCCATCGCCCCACTCGCCCGCGCCACTGCAAGGCCGGGTGCCAATGCCGAGATTGGCGGGTTTGGCGGGTTCTTCGACCTGAGGGCCGCGGGCTATGACGATCCGTTGCTGGTCGCCGCCAATGACGGGGTCGGCACCAAATTGAAGCTGGCGATCGACACTGGCCGCCACGACGGGGTCGGGATCGACCTGGTCGCGATGTGCGCCAACGATTTGATCGTGCAGGGCGCCGAGCCTCTCTTCTTCCTCGATTATTACGCCACCGGAAGGCTCGACTCTGCAATTGCGGTCGAGGTTGTCGCATCGATTGCGGAAGGCTGCCGGATCGCCGGGTGCGCGCTGATCGGCGGCGAGACGGCGGAAATGCCGGGCATGTATGCGGACGGCGATTATGACCTGGCGGGATTTTGCGTTGGGGCGGTTGACCGGGCCAAGGCGCTGACCGGCAAGGATGTGCGGGTTGGCGACGTCATTCTCGGGCTGGCGAGTTCGGGGGTTCATTCGAACGGCTTTTCACTGGTTCGCAAATTGATCGAGACCAATGGCTGGAAGCTCGACCGCCCGGCGTTGTTCGATCAAGAATTCCTGCTCGGCGCGGCCTTGCTCAAACCGACGCGTATCTACGTAAAGAGCCTCTTGCCGCTGGTCCGCGCGGGCAAGATCGGGGCGTTGGCGCATATTACTGGCGGTGGATTACTCGAGAATATTCCCCGGGTTATGCCAGAAGGCTGCCACGCAATGGTCGATGCCGACGCATGGCCCCTGCCCCGCTTGTTCGCTTTCCTGCAGGCTGGCGGCGCAATCGAGCCGGGCGAATTGGCGCGGACCTTCAATTGTGGGATTGGGATGGTCGCGATCGTCCGCACCGACGCGGCCGATTCTGTCGCCGCCGAGCTTGAGGCAGCGGGTGAGACCGTTCACCGCATCGGCACGATCGAAGCTGGCGAGGCGGGCTGCACCGTCAGCGGTAGCGCTGAAACCTGGAGCGCGCGCGACGCCTGGTCCGCTACCCATCATGGCTGATCGAGCGCGAGTCGCGATCCTGATCTCGGGCCGCGGCTCCAACATGGCAGCGCTGATCTACGCCGCCCGCGCCGACGACTGCCCCTATGAAATTGCCTTGGTCACCGGCGACAAGGCCGACGCCGCTGGCCTCGCGCTGGCCAAGGCGGAAGGCATCCCCATTCATCCACTCGATGCCATAGGCGAAAGTAGATACTTTTGGCAAAAGCTGCAGGCGGTTTTGGATGCGGCTGGAGTGGATGTGGTTGCGCTGGCCGGGTTCATGCGGATCATTCCGGCCGATTTCGTCGCGCTTTGGGCAGGACGAATGGTCAATATCCATCCATCGCTGCTTCCCCGCCATCCCGGCCTCCGCTCGCACGAGGCGGTGCTCGTTGCGGGGGAGACGACCACTGGCGCCACCGTTCATCTGGTCAGCGAACAGGTCGATTCGGGCGCGATCCTCGGTCAGGTCGAGGTGGCAGTATTGCCCGACGACACCGCCGACACGCTCGCCACCCGCGTCCTCATCGCCGAGCACCAGCTCTATCCCCGCATTCTCGCCGAATTTGTTTCGCGCCCGCTAAATGCGAGTTGGATTGAGCAGCGAATCGACGAACTCGCCCGCATCTTGCCGGAGGTTGGTCGCAAGACCAGCCACGGCTCGCCAGGCTGGTCGGTAGGATCGAGCAAGACTCCCAAGTTGTTCGCCATTCTTGCCGACCATCATCATGGCGAGGAAGCGGTCGGGCTACTGGTTAAAGCGAGCGGGCCGGACGAAATGAGCGGCCTGATAGAGGCGCATCCAGATGTCTATTACTGGCCCAAATATTATGGCGCTGGCGGTTGGCTGGCGATCAAGCTCAATCGCCGTGATGTAGACTGGGACCATGTCGCCGAGTGGCTCGAGCGAAGCTGGCGCGCCTGCGCTCCGCCGCGCCTGACCAAACTGATGACGATCGCCGAGGAGTTCTGACGCGTGCCCGAGCCAAAGCCAATCGAAAGCAATCGCCGCCGCTGGATCAACCTCGGCGAGGGGGTCGCGGTGGTCGGCCTGGTCATTTCCGGACTCGCCTTGTGGAACAGCTGGTCGAAGGACGATCGCCCAGCGGTCGTGGTCGAGCATGCCCGCACCATCCCTCTGGCGCTGCGCGGCAAGGTCGAGGATGACGGCAA
>JBKJUB010000086.1:0-3283 GCA_046590765.1 Sphingomicrobium sp.
AAGGCGAGCCAGACGCCGACCCCGATGCCGATGCCCCAGTAGCCGATGAAGGCAAACAACATCGGCACGCGGGTGTCGTGAAGCCCGCGCAGCATGCCCGCGCCGACCACTTGTGCGCCGTCGACGATCTGGAAGATGGCGGCGACCATCAGGAACGACACACCGAGCGAGATTACCCGCGCATTGGCCGGGACGTCGCTTAGGAAGATAGTGATCAATGGACGCGGGGCGAGCCACATGACGATCGCCATCAGCGCCATGAAGCCGACCCCGAGCACGAACGCCGTCCAGCCGGCTCGGCCGATCCCGGCCCGGTCACCCCGGCCGAGCGCGAGGCCGACGCGGATCGTTGCCGCCTGCCCCATCCCCAACGGGACCATGAAGGTGATCGCCGCAATCTGCAGCGCGATGGCGTGGGCGGCGATGCTGTCGGCGTCGATCAGCCCCATCAGATAAGCCGCCGCGCCGAACACCGCGCCTTCGAAGGCCATCGTCAGCCCGATCGGCAAGCCCAGCCGGATCAAGGTACGGAACCGCGGCCAATCGGCGCGCCACCAGCGCCCGAACAAATGGAAACGGCCGAACTGGCGGTCGCGGGCGATCACAGTGGCCAGCCCGCCCGCGAGCAACCACCAGACGATCGAACTGCCCAGCCCGCCGCCGAAAATGCCCAACGCGGGCAAGCCGAACTTGCCGAAGATGAGCGCATAACCGAGCAGTGCATTGGCCAGGATGCCAATCGCGCTGATCGCCATGATCGAGCGCGGCCGCTCAAGCGCCGAGAGAAAATGGCGCATCGCCTGGAACAATAGGAACGGGAAGATGGTCCACATGTATCCGCGCAGGAAGATGCCCGCGTCGCGCGACAGCCCCGGATCCTGCCCGAGGCCGCGAATCAAGGGTTCGGCGTTCCACAGGATCGGCCAGAACACCAAGCTGAGGATCGCTGACAGCCACAATGCTTGGCGGAACGAGCGGCGGACGTCGCGCACCGCAGTCGAGCGGCGACCGAGCGCGGTGGCCATCATTGGCGCCGCAGCGGTGATCATCCCCATCCCGAGCAAGGTGAATGCGAAGGTCAGATTGAGCCCGAGCGCGGAAGCGGCGAGCTGGCGCGGGCCGAGCCAGCCCATCAAGATGACATCGGTCGCCTGGATCAATTGCATCGTGAGATTGGCGAGGATCAGCGGCCAAGCGAGGGTCAACATCGCGCGAGTTTCGCTCCGCCAAGGGGAAGAAGGGGAAGTCGCGCTCATCAGGGGGCGGTTAGCAGGTTCCCAGTGCCGCGCCAGTTCCCCGCCCGTCGAAAAGCATTTCGTCTCTTGGACCCCCTCCGCTAGCAACACGCTCAAAGGGAGTATCTCATGCGGTTCGTTCGTGCGGTGTGGAAGTTGTTGGTCGGGATCAAGGACGCACTGGTCCTGATCCTGTTGTTGCTGTTCTTCGGCGGGCTCTATGCCGCTTTGTCGAACCGGCCGGCCCCGATCAAGGACGGCGTGCTGGTGCTCGACCTAGGCGGCACCGTCGTCGAGCAGCCCAGCCAGGCGGCGTTCTCCGACGTCGTCAGCGGCGCGAGCAGGACCCGCGAATATCGCTTGCGCGACCTGATCGTAGCGCTTGACCAGGCGCGGACCGACAACCGGGTCAAGGCCGTTGCGCTCGATCTCGACACCTTCATCGGCGGCGGGCAGACCGCGATCGGCGACCTCGGCAATGCAGTCCGCCGCGTGCGTGCATCGGGCAAGACGGTGGTTGCCTATGCCACCGGTTATACCGACGACAGCTATCAACTCGCCTCCAACGCGTCCGAAATCTGGCTCAACCCGATGGGCGCGGTGGCGGTCGCGGGACCGGGCGGCAAGAACCTCTATTACAAAGGACTGATGGACAAGCTCGGGATCACCGCCAACGTCTACAAGGTCGGGACCTACAAATCGGCGGTCGAGCCCTACACCCGCAGCGACATGTCCCCCCAGGCGAAGGAAAATGCCCAGGCGCTGGCCGGGGCGCTGCTCGAGACATGGCGCGATCATGTCAAGCTGGCGCGGCCGACGGCGGCGATTGACGCTTATTTGCGCGATCCGGTTGCGGCGCTCGATGCCAGTGGCGGCGATTTGGGCAAGGCGGCGATTGCGGCCAAACTGGTCGACCAGCTCGGATCGCGCGAGGCGTTCGAAGCACGGCTTGCGGTGCTCGGCGGCAAGGATATTGGCGGGAAAGTCGGCTATAAGGCGATCAAGCTGGCGAGTTATCTCAACGACAAGATCGAGCGTGATCCCAAGGGGCCGATCGGGATTGTCACCGTCGCGGGCGAGATCGTCGACGGCAAGGGCGGCGGCGGCAATGCCGGGGGCGAGACAATCGCCCGGCTGATCGAGAAGGGCTTGCGCGACGATAGTTTGAAGGCGTTGGTGGTGCGGATCGATTCGCCCGGCGGGTCGGCGCTCGCGTCGGAACGGATTCGGCAAGCGGTGCTGGCCGCCAAGGCGAAGAAGATTCCCGTGGTTGTATCGATGGGCAATGTCGCCGCATCGGGCGGTTACTGGGTGGCGAGCGCGGGCGACAGGATCATCGCCGAGCCGTCGACCATCACCGGGTCGATCGGGGTGTTCGGGATCATCCCCAGCTTCCAGGGCAGCCTGGCCAAGCTCGGGATCGGCGCCGATGGGGTCAAGACCACCCCGCTGTCGGGCGAACCCGATATGCTCGGCGGGCCATCGCCAGAGGCCGGTCGGATGATCCAGGCCGGGGTCGAAAGCATTTACCGCCAGTTCCTGACCATCGTCAGCGAGGCTCGCCACAAGAGCCCGGCGGAGATCGACCAGATCGCGCAAGGGCGGGTGTGGGACGGCGGCACTGCGCGGCAGCTCGGGTTGGTCGACCAGTTCGGCAATCTTGATGATGCGGTTGCAATCGCGGCGGGGCTGGCCAAGCTCGGCGACGAGCGCAAGGTTCGCTACCTCGAGCGCAAACCGGGCTTTGGCGAGGCGTTCATGGCGATGTTCGCCGGCGGCGATAGCGACGCCGCGCCAACCGACGCGTTTGCGGCGCTCGCGCCCGCGCCCGATCGCCTGCTCGCCACCGCGCTGGCCGAAATTCAGCGGATCATGAGCGGCCCGTCGATCCAGGTGCGTTGCCTTGACTGCCCGGTCGACCTGTTGGCGATACCGTCGGCGGGGACCAAGGAGCTGAGCTTGCTGGCGCGGCTGGCGAGCTGGCTGTCGTAGCTTAAGCGGCGAGGAGCCGGGGCTCGTCGGTTTCACGGCACGGTGACTGTGAGACC
>JBKJUB010000096.1:0-7880 GCA_046590765.1 Sphingomicrobium sp.
GATGGCCAAGTCGGCAACCGTCAAGATCAAGCTCGTCAGCTCTGCCGACACCGGCTTCTTCTATGTCACCAAGAAGAACCCGCGCAACACGACCGAGAAGATGTCGTTCCGCAAGTACGACCCGGTCGTCCGCAAGCACGTCGATTTCAAGGAAGCCAAGATCAAGTAAGAGCCGCCGAGCGCAGGGAGAGGATTGCGAAGCAATCGTCGAGTAGCGCGAAGAGCTGGCGATTGCCGGCCGACCATCGGCCAAAGGCCGAATGGATCGACGTCACGGAATTACTCCGTGACGGCCCCGCCTTCAGCATCGCGGTCCAGTGGGGCGGTTCCGACATCGGGGCCGCCCGCTTCATTTGCAGCACCCTCCATCTCGCGAATCGGCCCCGCTTCGAGCAACTCCTCGACCGCTTCGGCAAAGCGCATCACCGAAATCGGCTTGCTGACATACGCCTGCGCCCCCGCCGCGCGGATCCGCTCGTCGTCGCCAACCCCGGCATAAGCCGTCACCGCCATGATCGGCACGTTGCGCAGATTCTCGTCGGCGCGGATCAATTGCATCAGTTCGAGCCCGCTGACATGCGGCAGCTGGATGTCGGTAATCACCAGGTCGGGCGCGAAGCTGCGCGCGGCGTCGAGCGCGAAGCGGCTGTCGGTCACGCCCTGCGTGTCATGTCCATGCGCCGCCAGCAGGTCGCAGAACAGCTTGATGTTGAGCGCATTGTCTTCGACAACGAGGATCTTGGCCAAAACTTCCCCCTCCCTTCGCAATCACAGATAGGCGATGACGCTCACACCTCCAAGCAATCCGGCAAATGACTCCGCAACCGTCGCACTCAGCGCGCTTGCCGCGACTTTGACCGACGAACGGCGCGCGGAACGGTTCCTGTCGATCACCGGCCTGTCCCCCGACGGGATTCGCGAGTCGCTGGGGGATCGTCACACGCTCGCCGCCTGTTTGGCCTTCCTCGAAAACCACGAGCCCGATCTGATCGCGGTGGCCGAGGCGATCGGCGTCAAGCCCGAAACCCTCATCGCCGCCCGCGCCGAGTTGGAGTCATGACGGGTCGCCCCCTCCTGATCACCGATTGCGACGAAGTGCTGCTCCACATGGTGGCGCATTTCGACGCCTGGCTCGACGAAGCGCACAATATCGACTTCGCCTTCGAACGCGGCGATTTCGGCCAGTCGATGACCGACAAGGCGACCGGCGAGATCGTCTCGACCGACCGCGTCTGGCCGTTGCTCGACTTATTTTTCCGCAATGAAATGCATCGCCAGACGATCGTGCCCGGGGCAGTCGAGGCATTGGGGCGGATCGGCGAAGTGGCCGACATCGTCATCCTCACCAATTTGGGCGACGAAGCCCATCCGTGGCGGGTCGACCAGCTCGCCAAGCACGGCATCGCGCATGAAGTCGTCACCAATTCGGGCGGCAAGGGCGTCCCCGCGCGGGCCATCATCACCCGCTACGCCGCCACCCGCACCGCCTTCGTCGACGACCTCCCCGTCCATCATGCGTCGGTCGCCAGGCATGCCCCCGAGGTGTTCCGGCTGCACATGGTCGCCGAGCCGCGACTCGCCCCCGCCGTCCCAACCGCCGAAAAAGCCCATGTCCGGATCGACGACTGGCCGACCGCGACCGACTGGATAATGGAGAAACTGACCACATGACCAAAACCGCTTTTATAACCGGTGCGACCGCTGGCATCGGCGAGGCCGCCGCGCGGCGGTTCGTAGCTGACGGCTGGCAGGTCATCGGCACCGGCCGCCGCGCTGACCGGCTCGACCGACTGGCAAGCGAATTGGGGAACAGCTTCCGCGCGCTGGAACTCGACATGCGCGACACCGCCGTCTTCGACCAACGCGCCAAGGACAGCGGCCCGATCGACCTGTTGGTCAACAACGCCGGCCTCGCCCCGCCGATGAGCGCGCTTCAAGGCGCCGATCAGAGCCCGCTCGATACAGTGATCGAAACCAACATCCATGGCCTCGTCGCCCTGACCCGCGCCTTCCTTCCCGGCCTGATCGAACGCAAAGGCGCGATCATCAACCTGTCGTCGGTCGCCGCGACCTACCCCTACAAAGGCGGTGCGGTCTACGCCGGGTCTAAGGCGTTCGTCCGCCAGTTCAGCCTTGGCCTCAGATGCGACCTCGCCGGCACCGGGGTGCGCGTCACCTCGATCGAACCCGGCATGGTCGAAACCGAATTCACCCTGGTCCGCACCGGCGGCGATCAGTCCGCCTCGGACGCGCTCTATTCGGGGGCGAACCCGATGACTGCGGAGGACATCGCCGACACGATCTTCTACGTCGCAACCCTCCCCCCGCACCTCAACATCAACGCGCTCGAACTGATGCCGGTCACCCAGAGCTGGGCAGGCTTCGCGGTGGAGCGGGGATAATGCGCTGGAGAGCGAGCGATTTAGTTGACTGGCAATTCCCGCCGGTGCAACCGCCCACCCATGACCATCGACTCAAAACTCGCCGAACTTGGCATCACCCTACCCGCCGCCGCCGCGCCCGTCGCGAGCTATGTCCCGTTCGTTGAGGCCAATGGCCTGCTCTACGTCTCAGGCCAGATCAGCTTCGCCGAGGATGGCAGCCTGATCAAAGGCCGGCTGGGCGAAGACATGGACCTTGAGGCGGGACAGGCCGCCGCGCGCCGCTGCGGAATCATGCTGCTCGCGCAATTGCGTAACGCGCTAGGCTCGCTCGACCGGGTTGAACGGATCGTCAAACTCGGCGTGTTCGTCAGTTCGACCGGCGATTTCACCGATCAGCCCAAGGTTGCCAATGGCGCGTCGGAACTGATGCAGGACGTGTTCGGCGATGCCGGGCGCCACGCCCGCTCGGCGGTCGGCGTCCCCGTCCTCCCGCTCGGAGTCGCTGTCGAGGTCGATGCGGTCGTCCAGATCAGGTCGTGATCCGCTAGACCCGGGCCGCAACGGGTTCGCGCATCGCGGGCTTCATCGCGCGCCGGCAATTGTCGAAAATAGTCTCATCTCGTTCGCCGCCTCGCTTGAGCTTGGGGCGGGGATCGAGTGTGACCTTCGCCTCACCGCCGACGACCAGATCCTCGTCTTCCACGATGCCGACGCTGCGCGGCTGTGCGGCAGCCCCGAAATCATCGGCCAATCGACCTTCGCCGACCTCACGCATTTGACCGTCGGCGGCCAACCGCTCCCGACCCTTGCGCAATTGCTCACCCTCGTCGCAGGCCGGGCGCCAATGCTGCTCGAAGCCAAGATCAAAGGCGACCTGTGGCGCTTCGGCCGCGCGCTGATCGCCGCGCTCGCTGGCTACACCGGCCCCTTTGGCGTGATGAGTTTCGACCCGCGCTTGCTTCGCTGGCTCAAGACCAACGCCCCGCACATGCGCCGCGGGCTCGTCATCCGGGATAGCCTTGGGCCGTTGAAGCGTTGGGGGGCGATGAAGCTTGCCGATCCAGCCTTCCTTGCGGTCGATGTCGCCGCCATCGAGAAACAATGGGTAGCCGCCGCGCGCAAGCGCGTGCCGGTCTACACCTGGACCGTCCGCACTCTCGACGACCGCCGCCGCGCTTTGCCCTGCGCGGACGCCTTGATCTGGGAAGCCGATGGCCGACCTTGAACCCGAATTAACCGCGCGGATCGCGCGTTCGGTTGGCGACATCGACCCGGCCGAGTGGGACTCGTTCGCCGGAACCGACGACCCGTTCCTCAGCCACGCCTTCCTCCGCCTGCTCGAAACCTCGGGCAGCGTCGGCGACGGCACCGGCTGGAGCCCGCTGCCGGTGGTGGTCGAGCGCAATGGCCAGCCCGTCGCCGCCGCGCCCGCTTATCTGAAGACCCACAGCCAGGGCGAATATGTCTTCGATCACGGCTGGGCCGAAGCGTGGGAGCGCGCCGGGGGGCAATATTACCCCAAACTCCAGGTCACCATTCCGTTCACCCCGTGCCCCGGAAGGCGCCTGCTCGGCTCGATCCCTGCGTTGGCGAAAGCACTGGAATCATTGGTAATCCAAAACGAACTATCGTCAGCCCACATCACCTTCCTGACGATCCAGGAAACCGCTGCTCTATCCGACTCAACCTGGCTCGAACGCCACGGCCTGCAATATCACTGGCTCAATCGAGGTTACGCCAGCTTCGACGATTTCCTCGCCGCATTATCGAGCCGCAAGCGAAAAACCATCCGCAAGGAACGCGCTGCGGCGTGCGACGGGCTCGACATCCTCACCCTGCGCGGGGCGGAGATCAGGCCCGAGCATTGGGCGGCGATGCATCGTTTTTATGAAGACACCGGACAGCGCAAATGGGGCCAACCCTATCTCACCCGCGCCTTTTTCGATCAGGTAGGCGAAGCGATGGGCGAGGCGAGTTTGATGTTCATCGCGTTGCGCGATGGCCGCCCGATCGCCGGCGCGCTCAATTTCATCGGCGCTGATGCTCTTTACGGCCGCTATTGGGGCGCGGTCGAGGAAGTGCCGTTCCTCCACTTCGAACTAAGCTACTATCGCGCGATCGACTTCGCCATCGAACACCGCCTCGCCACCGTGCAGGCCGGCGCGCAGGGCGAACATAAACTGGCGCGGGGGTACGAGCCGGTCATCACCCGCTCGGCGCATTTCCTCCCTAATCCGGGTTTCCGCGCCGCCGTTGGCGACTTCGTGGAGCGCGAACGAGCAGCAATTGCGAATGAGTTAACGTGGGCAAGGGAGGCTCTCCCCTTCAAATAGCTACTCGCCGAAGACGTGGACCTCGCGCTCCTTCGCATCGGCCCGCGCGCGATACATCCCCGGGGTGGTGAAGCCCCATGCCGCCTCGCCCGACGGCGCCACCGCAATCAGCCCGCCATTGCCGCCCAGCGCCACCACGTCGGCCAGCACCGCGTCGAGCGCGACCTGCAGCGACTCTCCGCCGATCAGCATCCGCATCGCCAGTTGGTGCGCCCCGACCGCGCGGATGAACGCCTCGCCAAGCCCGGTCGCGCTGACCGCGGCGGCGCGGTCATCGGCATAGGTGCCTGCCCCGATCAGCGGTGAATCGCCGATCCGCCCCCAGCGCTTGGCGGTCAGCCCGCCGGTCGATGTCGCCGCCGCGACATGCCCCGCCTGATCCACCGCCACCGCACCAATGGTGCCATATTTGATGTCGGCATCAAACTTGCCGCCCGCCGCCATCACCCGGTCGAGCTGCTCCTGCCGCTCGGGGGTGACAAACCAGTCGTTGGCGACCTGCTCAAGCCCCTGCTTGCACGCGAACTCGTCGGCCCCGGCATAGGTCAGCAGTACGTGCGGGCTATGCTCCATCGCCGCGCGCGCGGCGCTGATCGGGGCGCGGGTGGTGGTCATCCCCGCCACCGAGCCGGCGCGCCGGTCGCGCCCGTCCATGATCGCCGCGTCGAGCTCGCATCGCCCTTCGGTGGTCAGTACACTCCCGCGCCCGGCGTTGAACGCGGGATCCTCCTCGAGCACCCGCGCTGCCGCTTCGACCGCGTCGAGCGCGTTCCCGCCCTCGCTCAATATTGCCTCACCAGCATCGAGGGCCGCTTGTAGTCCGGCCCTCGCTTGCTCCTCAGCGTCGGGTGAAAGCGTCGTCGGCCGCATCGCCCCGCACCCGCCGTGAATTACCAATGTCCATGTCATCGCCAAGCTCTAGCGCGGGCCGCAATCCGATTCCAGTTGACTCGCATAACGAATGATATAATCATGATATCACTTAAATAGGGGAATCATCATGTCCGAACCGGTCATCGCTCTAACCTCCAGCCGCGAACATCCCGCGCCCACGGCCAGCGGCTATGTCATGCTGCTCATCTTGCTCGCGGCCGTGCTCATCCAGATCTACGGCATCATCCAGCTCGCCAATGATCATCCCTCGGCGCTGGCGATTGCGACGGTCATCATCGGCCCGCTCGCCATCCTGCTGATCGCGCCGGGCTTCTACATGCTCCAGCCCAATCAGGCGGCGGCGATCACCTTGTTCGGATCGTACAAGGGCACCGATCGCGCCACCGGGCTGCGCTGGGTGCTGCCGTGGCTGATCCGCAAGAAGGTCTCGGTCCGCGCCAACAATTTCATTTCGGACCGCATCAAGGTCAACGATTTGCGCGGCAACCCGATCGAAATGGCGGCGCAGATCGTGTGGCGCGTGATCGATACCGCGCAGGCCCTGTTCGACGTCGACGATTACAGCCAGTTCGTCCGCGTCCAGGTCGAAGCCGCCATCCGCACCATCGGCTCGCGTTATCCGTATGACGATTTCGAACATATGGAGGTGACGCTGCGCGGCAATCATGACGTGGTCGGCGCCGAACTCCGCACCGAGCTCCAGGAGCGCCTCGCGGTCGCCGGGATCACGGTCGACGAATGCGGCTTCACCCACCTTGCCTACGCGCAGGAAATCGCCGGTGCGATGCTCCGCCGCCAGCAGGCGCAGGCCGTGGTCGCGGCGCGCAAGACGATGGTCGAAGGTGCGGTCGGGATGGTCGAGATGGCGCTTGCCATGCTGAGCGAAAAGAATGTCGTCGAGCTTGATGACGAGCGCCGCGCGGCGATGGTGTCGAACCTGATGGTCGTCCTGGTCGGCGATCGCGACACCCAGCCGGTCGTCAACGCCGGCACTCTGTACCAGTAAGCGGAACGTGAGCGGCGCGCGCAAGGCATACCCGTTGAGGGTCGATCCTGCCCTGTGGGCGGCGATCGAGCGCTGCGCCGCATCGGACCTTCGTTCGGTGAATGCCCAGGTCGAATGCCTGCTGCGTGAGGCGATGAAGCTTCGCGGAGTGAAATTGGAAGCCCCCAAGCCCGCCCGTCGCGGCCGTCCACCGAAGGAGGACAAATGATGTTCAACGATGACAAAATGTGGTTCCAACCGAAGAGCTTCGGCTGGGGCGTAGGTTTGCCGCTGACGTGGCAGGGCTGGCTGATGATGGCGCTTCATGTCGCGCTCGTCGTTGCCGTCGTCGCCTTGCTTCGCCACTCGCCGCTGGCGATGATCGCGGCCGCACTCACCGTCGCGTTGCTTCCGCTGCCGCTTTACGCATCGCGCACCCAGGGCGGCATTCATTGGCGCTGGGGGCGTGGCAAGTGAGCGCATTCCTGCTCGCCGCCGCGCTCGCCGCTGCCACCCCCGCCGCGGAACGCCCGCTGACCGCACCCGGCCCGCTCGCGCCGCTTTCGGGGACCTTTCTCGATGCTGGCAGGGGCAAGCCGGTGATCGTCATCATCCCCGGATCGGGCCCGACCGATCGCGACGGCAACAGCCCGCTTGGGATCACTGCATCAAACCTGCGGCTGCTTGCCGAAGCCCTCGCCAAGCGCGGTGTTACGTCCGTGCGCGTCGACAAGCGCGGGATGTTCGGCAGCAAGGCTGCGATCGCCAATGGCAATGACGTAACGATCGCCGCTTATGCCGCCGATGCCCACGCCTGGGCCAAGGCTGCCCGTACTGCCACCGGCGCCAAATGCGTCTGGCTGCTCGGGCATAGCGAAGGCTCGTTGGTGGCGCTTGCCGCCGGTCAGGATCAGGCCGATCTGTGCGGCGTGATTAGCGTCTCGGGGATGGGCCGCAAGTCCGGCGATGTGCTGCGCGAACAGTTTCGCTCCAACCCGGGCAATGCGCAGATCCTCGTCCCCGCGCTGGCTATGCTCGACAGCCTCGAGCAGGGCAAAAGAGTCGACAGCAAGACGCTGCCCGCCGTGCTTCAGCGTTACTTCCCCGATTCGGTCCAGCCCTATCTGATCAACCTGCTGGCGCAGGATCCGGCGCGGCTCGCGGAGGCACTCAAGCTGCCGTTGCTGATCATTCAGGGCGACCAAGATCTGCAGACCAAGCTGGTCGATGCCAACTTGCTCGCCGCGGCCCAGCCCAAGGCCAAGCTGGTCATCCTGCCGGGCG
>JBKJUB010000110.1:0-5723 GCA_046590765.1 Sphingomicrobium sp.
GCGGCGGCTGGTAGTCGGCCCGCGCCGCGCATTGGCGGTGACATCGGCCAAGGTTGAGGGCATCAACTGGCTCGCCGAAAACCAGGTCGCCGTCGAAGCCAAGGTGCGCAGCCTCGCGCGACCGGTCCCGGCGCAATGGGAAGAAGGCACATTGACCTTCGCCACCCCCGAATATGGAGTCGCACCGGGCCAGTCGGCGGTGTTCTACGACGGCGAGCGCCTGCTAGGCGGCGGGACGATCGTGACGACGCAAGCCGCAGCGATCGACGAGGCGGTCGCGGCGTAGGCCGGCCGAGCTGTCAGCTAAGTTGATGGTGTATCGCGCAAAAATGTGACCCTTTCATCAAGCAGAAAGTCCACGAAATGCGGGAAAGACGACGGATCGAGCAGGAAAAACCGTGAACTTCGCTGTTCGGCTGTCTGAGGAACGAGCGCAGGCGAATGGCGTGGGGCACCGTATCGCGTCCACACGATAGGACACCGACGATTTGAAAGAGCCCGCTCTAACCACCGCAGGCGAAATCCTACATTTGAAGCATATTCGTGAACTTGCTGACAAGTGTCCGGCAGCTACTGCCTTTGACCCAATGAGATCGGGTACGCAGTGTTGCGCAATACAAGCATCGGATCGGCGGGCTATACTCCTTTGTGCACCTGCCCCGGCAGAAAAAGCAGCGTTTTTTCGGATTCGGGCGCAACCGTCATCCTCGTCAACTTAAACGTGCCAAGCTTCACCAATCGCCGACTCTCCGGCCATGCAATCGATGGGTCTTCAATCTTGTCGCCGGGTCCCGAAATCTGTGCGTACCAGTCGAATACGATCGGCTCCCTCGCGACACGCTTTTGCACTTCATCCTGAAGGTAATTTGCGCGTTCCAGCTTGCGCTTATCCGCCGTGAGGTAACTTTCGCCAGCTTGAGGCACAAACCGATACCGGACGAATGACGAACTTCCCTGCTTATTCGTGAACTTCACGGAATTGACACCAAAGTAGGTCGCTTTCGCGTAGGACACGGGATAGGTCCGGCTTGATAGAAACTGCTGTGCGTGGGGATGGTTAGCTAAGAACGTTTCCAAAGGGGCCTTGTCGCCCTTGCCGGCAGCACCGGCCGCGAGGAGAAAGGTACGAAAGTCGTCGCTTGTTGCGACAATGAAATCCCGGTGTTGATTGGCCTCGATGTCGAAGTCGGTTCCGGACTTTTCTTTAATCTTTACCGCGAAGCCAGCTGGCGATGCTCCATCGTCATTATCGGGGAGGGTGGGTACTCCGGCAAACAACGAGAAGCGCGCGATAATCGGCAACGGCCCGCCAGTAAAGATTGATGCACTTGTCAGCCCGCGACCGCCAATGGCCGGTGTGAACGTTCCCTCCAGAATCACTCCCTTGGTGTGCACAGCTCGGGCGTGATGCTCGCCAAACGCTTTGTGCAGGGCGTTGACCAAATCGAGTGGAGTGGCTTGAGCCGGAGTCATATCCTGGGCGGGTGCCGAACTGGCGAGAAGCGCGGTAAGGAGAAGTACGGCCGACGCTGGACCCAAGGACCGCCTGTTTGCAAGGCTTCTAAAAAAATATCGCGCCACGGCTGCCTCCTTTGCGAAAGAAGTAAAACGCACGCGTAAGCAACATTGCCATCGCCCACTCGCAACCCACAGGAATGTCCGGACGAGCTTCGAGCATACAGCAGTTATTTGACACTGCAAAGAACCTGAATCCTAAGCCAGCGTGCTATCTATAGCCGATCGGAAGCAGTGATGCTGGCACAACTTCATAATGGCTTTTCATGTCCCTCCACATTGCTAAACAGCGCGCATGAAAAAATTCGCTTTCGCCATGTTCGGCCTGTCGCTCCTGTCCGCCTGCGCCACCATTCCGCCGCTTGCCCCCGCTCCGCCGGTCACTGCGCCGGGCGCGGATTTCCTGGTTCGCAACGGTGCGGCGAAGGGGGTGGTGACGACCGCCTCGGGGCTGGAATATTTCATCGTCAAATCTGGGCCGGTGATCGGCGCAATGCCGGTGGCGGGTCAGCAAGTGACGTTCGATTATGAAGGCAAGCTGACCACCGGCGAAACGTTTGACAGCAGCTTTGCGCGCGGCGAGCCGCTCAGCGGCGATGTCGACGGGTTCGTCCCGGGGTTTGGCGAGGCGTTGAAGCTGATGCGGCCGGGCGACGAGTGGATTGTGTGGATCCCGCCCGCGCTCGGTTATGGCGCCGAAGCGCAGGGGCCGATCCCTGGCAATAGTGTGCTCCGCTTCCGATTGGCATTGCACAAGGTCGGCTAAAAGCTAGCGCATCAGCCCGGCAGCCCGAAGCGCATCCTCGATCACCGCGCCGACGCCGGTTGGAGTGGGGATTTTCGGGGCGATCTGCGGGGTCGTCTGACGCGATGCCTTGGCGCCGGTCGCGATGCCCCAGCTTTCGGCAAGTCGGCTGGTCGAGCAAATTCCGGCTTCGAGCATGTGCGGCCCAGACTGTCCGCACGCTTCGCCGCCGCGCGTGGCAAGCGGGGTGCCGTGGCCCATTCCGTCGATGTCGTACCGCTCGATCGCGATCTTTCCCTTCGAGTCGCGCCAGGTCGTGCGGCGCTGGCCGTCGACCTTGTCGCGCTGGCCCTCGACACTGCCGAGCCCGATCCGGTCGCGCCACTGGTCGACGATCGCGGCGGCGTTGGCGTTGGAGACGACGTGGTCGGCGGTGCCATGCCAAACCGACAGCGTCGGCCACCGTCCGCGATGATCGCTGGCCGACGTGATGCTTGCGGCGAGCGTAGCGCGTGAGGGCAAAGATTGGCCGCGCATCGCCTCGAGCGCGTCTGGCACCCCTTCGGCGACTGCGAACGGCAGCCCGGCGATGATTGCCCCGCCCGCGAACAGTTCGGGATAGCAGGCGAGCATCACCATCGTCATCGCGCCCCCCGCTGACAGGCCGTTGATGAACACCCGCGCCGGGTCGAGATCGTTCGCCTTGGTAACTTGGGCGATCATCGCGGCGATCGATGCTGCCTCGCCGCGCCCGCGACGCGCGTCGGCGGCCTGGTACCAGTTGAAGCACAGGTTGAAATTATTGCCGCGCTCCTGCTCAGGGAACAGCAAGGCGAAACCGTGGCGGTCGGCGAGCTGCGACCAGCCGCTGCCGCGATCATAGATCGCCGCATTCTGGGTGCAGCCGTGGAGCACGACCACCAACGGCGCGCCGGGGGCGAGGTTGGCAGGGATGTACGTCTTCGCCACCAGCCCGCCGGGGTTGGGGCGGAATGCGGTCTCGGTCAGGCGGCTCGGGCCGCCGTTGGAGGACAAAATGCCCTTGCGGAGCGCAGTGAGGCGGGCGACGGTGGAGCTTAGGCGGCGCATGACATGGTCCTTGTGACTGGCCGGTGCGGCGCATCAGCACGGCCGACTGGCTATGCTGCAGTGCACAATAAGTGGGGCGGGCGAGGCGGTCATGCAAGAGAAATACGTTGCAGTGCAGCAAATTAGAGCTGGAAGTGGCCCTCGATCACGGTGACGCAGGTGCCGCCTAAGATCACTCGGTCGTCGCGAAATTCGCAGTCGAGATGCCCACCGCGCTGGCTCGCCTGCCGCGCGGAGAATTGGTGGCGATCGAGGCGGCTTGCCCAGAACGGGACCAAAACCGCGTGGGCCGAGCCGGTGACCGGGTCCTCGTCGATCCCGTGATACGCAGCGAAGACGCGGCTGGCGATCGCATTGTCGCGGCCCGGCGCGGTGACGATGACGAGGCGGTCGATGGAGCGCAATGCGGCGAAGTCGGGTGTGACCGCGCGGACCGCGCCTTCGTCGGCGAGCAAGGCGATCGCTGCGCCATTCCCGCCGCGGCTGAGGAAGGTCGGGGTGTCGGCGGCAAGGCCGAGCGCATCGAGCAGGCCGGGTTCGGTGCCGGACTCGACCGGATAAGCAGGAAGATCGAGCGCGAGCTTGCCCTCGTCGCGGGTGACGGTGAGGATGCCGGAGCGGGTGGCAAAGCGGATGCTGGCGCCGCTCATCAGGATATGCGCGGTGGCGAGCGTGGCGTGGCCGCACAAATCGACTTCGACCGTCGGAGTGAACCAGCGCAGGTCGTAATCCGCATCGTCGCGCTCGCTGGGGATGGTGAAGGCGGTTTCGGCGAGGTTATTTTCCGCTGCGATTGCCTGCATGATATCGTCGGGCAGCCATTCGGTGAGCGGCATTACCGCCGCCGGATTGCCCTCGAACGCCTTGCTCGCAAACGCATCGACCTGGAAGAAGGGAAGCAGGGTCATGCCTGGCTTTCGGTAATCGCCGAGGGGAGCATCGTCTCGCGGTCGGTGTGGCCCTCGGGGTCGAGGTGGATCAGGATTTCAGTGCCGGGGAAGCGATCCTGCAGCGCTTCCTCGACCGCATCCATCCGTTCATGCGCGGCCTCGACCGTCCATTCGCCGGGGACCCAGACGTGAAACTGGACGAAATCATAGGCGCCGCTGGTGCGGGTGCGCAGGTCGTGGAGGCCCGCAAGTTCGGGATAATCGGCGGTCGCGGCCAGGAACGACCGGCGTTTGTCGGCGGGCCATTCCTTGTCCATCAACTGGTCGATCGAATGACTCGCCGCGCGCCACGCGCCGAACAATAGCCAGGCCGCAATCGCGATCCCGAACAACGGATCGGCCATCCGCCAGCCAAACCACTGGTCGAGCAACAGCGCGATGATTACCGAGGCGTTGAGCAAAAGGTCGGACTGGTAATGGACATGGTCGGTCTGGATCGCGACCGACCCGGTCTGGCGGATGACATGGCGCTGGTAAGCGAGCAGGGCAAAGGTCGCGGCGATGGCAATGATCGAGACGGTCAGGCCAAGCTCAAGGCCCTCGGTCGCCGCTTTGCTGTTGAGCCGGTCGATGGCCCGCCACGCGATGCCCAGCGCGGAGATGGAGATCAGCACCACCTGGATCAGCGCCGCGAGCGCCTCCGCCTTGCCGTGGCCGAAGCGGTGGTCGTCGTCGGCCGGCATCGCTGCCCAGCGCACCCCGATCAGGGTGACGATGCTAGCGATCAGGTCGAGCGCGGTGTCGGCGAGGCTGCCGAGCATCGCCACCGACCCGGTCGCCCAAGCGGCATAGCTTTTGATCGCCACCAGGAAGACCGCCATCGTGATGCTGGCGAGCGCGGCGCGGGTGGTGAGCGTGGCGCGGGTTTTCGCGCGGGCGGACGCGTTGGTCATGGGTAGAGCAGCCCTTCGCTCCACCCCGCGCCGTCGCGGACAAACAAGCGGCGTTCGTGGAGGCGATGTGCGCGGTCGGCCCAGAATTCGATTCGGCCCGGGATCACCCGGAACCCCGACCAGCGCGGCGGGCGGGTGACCGGCTCATTCTCGAACCGCGCCTTCATTTCGTCGAACCGCGCTTCGAAGGTGGCGCGGTCGGCGAGCGGGCGCGACTGGTCCGACGCCCATGCCCCGAGCCGCGAATCGCGGCCGCGCGAGGCGAAGTAAATGTCGGCCTCTTCGTCGCTGACCGCTTCGACCGGGCCTTCGATCCGCACCTGGCGGCGCAGGCTCTTCCAGTGGAACAGCAAGGAAGCGTGGGGGTTGGCGGCGAGCTCGTCGCCTTTGCGGCTGTCGAGGTTGGTGTAAAATACGAACCCGCGCTGATCATGCCCCTTTAAAAGCACCATCCGCACCGACGGTTTGCCATCGGCATCGGCGGTGGCGAGCGCCATGCCTTCGGGATCATTAGGCTCGGCCGCCTTGGCT
>JBKJUB010000062.1:0-11506 GCA_046590765.1 Sphingomicrobium sp.
GACCCGGCAATGCGCATCGAGCGCGCAATCGCTCGGCTCGTCGGATCCCGCGCATTGGGTCATCGCGATCGGCCCTTCGACCGCCTCGACGATATCGGCCAGGCTGATCTCGGTCACCGGCCGGCTGAGCGCATAGCCACCGCCAGCCCCGCGCGTCCCCACCAGCAACCCGTGCGCCGCCAGCCGCTGCATCAGTTTCTGCGCAGTCGGCAAGGGCACGCCGGTCTCGTCGGCCAGTTCGGTCGCGGACAGGCGCGCCAGTGCGGGCCGGCGCGCGGCGGCGGTCATCATCACGACCGCATAATCGGCAAGGTGGGTGAGTCGCATTGTCTAATAGGAGCTTTCCAGTCCGATTTAGCGCGACGCTTCCTATTTTACAACCGCGATGACACAGGGGGACGATGTACCGCCTGCTCCGCCCCCTCGTCTTCCGCCTCGACGCCGAACGGGCGCATCGCGCGACCATCGCCGCGCTCAAGCTGATGCCGAAACGCCGCCCGCCAGGCTTCGACGGCGCGCTGACGACCAGCATCGCGGGGCTGGGCTTCCCCTCGCCGGTCGGGCTTGCGGCAGGGTTCGACAAGGATGCGGAGGTGCCTGCGGCGATGCTCGGGCTGGGGTTCGGCTTCGTCGAGGTCGGGACGCTCACCCCCCGCCCGCAGGACGGCAATTCCAGACCGCGCCTGTTCCGGCTGGCGGAGGATCAGGCGGTAATCAACCGCTTGGGCTTCAATAATCGCGGACAGTCGGCGGCGATCGGTCGCCTCGCCACCCGCGACCGTTCGCGCGGGGTCGTGGGCGTCAACATCGGCGCCAACAAGGCTAGTAGCGACCGGATCGCCGATTACGCCGTCGGGGTCCGCGCGATGGCGCCACTGGCCGACTATCTCACCGTCAATATCAGTTCCCCCAACACCCCCGGCCTGCGCGACCTGCAAGCGGGCGGGGAGCTCGTCGAATTGCTCGCCGCCGTCGCCGAATCGCGCCTCCCCGGAGTCCCCGTCTTCCTCAAGGTCGCGCCCGACCTTGCCCCCGGCGATCACGATCGCATCGTCCGCGCCGCAATCGATAGCGGGATCGATGCGCTGATCGTCGCCAACACGACATTATCGCGTCCGCCGCTCGCCTCACGCCATGCCACCGAATCCGGCGGCCTGTCAGGCGCACCGCTCGCGTCCCTCGCGCTCGACCAGCTCCGCCGCTTCCGCGCTGCTTCGGGCAGTTCGCTGCCGCTCATTTCAGCAGGCGGCATCGCCTCGGCCGAGGACGCCTGGGTCCGCATCCGCGCGGGCGCCAGCCTGGTGCAGCTCTATTCGGCGCTGGTCTATCACGGCCCCGGCCTCGCCCGCCGCATCGCCACCGGGCTGACCGCCATCCTCGCGCGCGAAGGCATCCCCAACATCTCCGACGCGGTTGGTACCGAGCGGCGTTAAGGCAAGATCAGCACCACGCCTTCGCGCCTCGGGTCATAGCCGCCGTCGATCCGGCGATCGCGGATCAGCACGCCGTGGACGCCCGAATCCTCGCCTTGTCCGGGCTTTAGCACGATCCCTCTCGCGGCCAGCTCAGCCAATATCGCGGGTGAAAATTTGGTCACCTCGCCGTTCAAATTCTTGCCCCGCGCGACCAGGTTGGGGAGGGCAATCGCGTCTTGCATCGGCAGTCCCCAATCCACCGCTGCGACCAATGACTTGCCGACATAAGCGAGGATCGCCGATCCGCCGGCCGATCCGATCGCTCCCGCAAATTCCCCGTCCCTGGTGGTCAGGATCAGCGGGATCATGGACGATCGCGGGCGCTTGCCGGGGGCAACCGAATTGGCCAGCGGAAGACCGCTGGAATCATAGGGCGCAAACGAGAAATCGGTCAGCTGGTTGTTGAGGAAGAAGCCGTCGACCATCCGCCCGCTGCCGAAAATGCTTTCGACCGTGGTGGTCATGCTGGCGACATTGCCGCGCGAATCGCGGATGATGAAATGCGAAGTCCCGGCGGGCTCACGGGTCTTGTCGACGGTATAGACCGGCATCCCCTGCGGACTGCCCGCGACCGGCGGCGGCCCCGCTTTCACCCCGATCAGTTTCGCCCGCTCATCGAGATAGGCCTCGCTCAACAACCCGCCGACATTGACGCCGACGAACTTGGGGTCGCCGACATATTGGTCGCGGTCGGCATACATCAGCCGGCTCGCCTCGGCGAACAGAAACCACGCGCGCGGATCGCCCGGCCCACGGCTCGCTATGTCGGTCCGCTCGAGCAATCCGAGCAATTGCAAGATTGCCACCCCGCTCGACGGCGGCGGCGGCGCGCACACGACATAGATGCGGTATGGGCGGCACAGCGGCTCGCGCTTGACCGGGCGATAAGCGGCAAGGTCGGCCATCGTCATCGACCCGCCAAGTAGCCCGGCGCGAGTTCGCGCGACGATCCGCGCGCCGGTCACGCCGCCGAGCAATGCTGCCGGCCCCTGCGCCGCGAGCCGCTTGAGGAAGTCGGCATAAGCGGGGTTTTTCAGCGTATCGCCCGCGCGCATCAAATTGCCGTCGGGCTTGGTGAAATACGCCACCACGTCGGGCGCCTTATTCTCGGGAAAGTTGCCAGCGATTAGTCGCCCCAATCGTGGGCTGACGATAAACCCTTCAGCAGCCGTCCGCTCCGCCGCGCCAAACAACGTGCGCCACGGCAATTGTCCTTGCTCGCGTTGCGCCAGTCCGAGCATCGCCACCGCGCCAGGCACCCCGGTCGATCGTCCGCTCAGCACTGCCTGGTCGAACGGCAATGGCTGGCCCGCCGCATCGAGGAACATTGACGCAGCGGCCTGCGCCGGGGCGGTTTCGCGCCCGTCGTAAATGGTGATCTTGCGCGACGCGCCGTCGAAGTAATTCAGGAACGCCCCGCCGCCGACTCCGCTCGATTGCGGCTCGACCAAGGATAGCATCGCCTGCACCGCGACCGCCGCATCGACCGCGCTACCACCGCGTTTCAACACTTCGATTCCCGCCGCCGCGGCGAGCGGATTGGCAGCGATGACGAACGGTTTGTCTGCTTCCCGTTGCCCGGTCGGCATTAAGGCGTTGGGGGTGGCGCAGGACGTCAGCGCGAGCGAGGCAAGCAGCACAAGGCGAGTGGCAATCGACATCGCCGCTGCCTATCGCAGCTTTCGCATAGCGTCCACGGACACGCGCGCGGCGTTGGCGATTGCGTCCGCTTCGGCTAAACTGCGCGAACGAGACCGGGCAAACCGGCGGGGAGAGGATTTTGGACCAGCAGCTCGAACATTTTCCCAATCTGGTGACGATGTTCCTCACCCGCGCGCGCGAGAAACGTGATGCGCCCTTCCTGTGGTCGAAGGCGTCGGGGACTTGGGCGTCACTCAGCTGGGCGGAAACCGCGCGCCAGGTCGCGGCGCTGTCGGACGGGCTAAAGCGATTGGGCATGAAGCCCGGCGACCGCGTCATGCTGGTCAGCGAGAATCGCCCCGAGTGGCTGATCGCCGATCTCGCGATCATGGCTGCGGGCTGCGTCACAGTGCCGACCTACACCACCAACACCACCCGCGATCACCAGCACATCCTCAACAATAGCGAGGCACGCGCGGTGATCGTCTCGACCCAGAAACTGGCCAAGTCGCTGATCCCCGCAGTGCTGTTCGCCTCGTCCTGCAACCACGTCATTTCGATCGACGAGATCATCACCGGCCAGTCGCCCGACGTTGCCCAATTCCACCATTGGAAGCCGCTCATCGACGGCCCGGCCGATGTCGGCGCGCTCGAAACTGCAATGGCAACCATCGGCCGCGATGACCTCGCCTGCCTGATCTACACCAGCGGCACCGGCGGCGCGCCGCGCGGGGTGTGCCAGCATCACGGCATGATCCTCCACAATGTCGAAGGCTGCATCGATATCATCGCCAATGATTTCGGCTGGGACGATGAGGTGTTCCTGTCATTCCTCCCCGCCAGCCATGCCTATGAACATAGCGGCGGGCAGCATTTTCCGGTCGGGCTCGGCGGCCAGATCTATTATGCCGAAAGCCTCGAGAAACTGGCGGCCAACATCGAGGAGGTGAAGCCGACCCTGATGGTGGTCGTGCCGCGCCTGTTCGAAATGCTCCGTGCCAAGATCATCAAGCAAGTCGAGAAGGATGGCGGGCTGCCGGCCTATCTGATGGGCCGGGCGATGGCTATCGAGACCAAGCGCGCGGCGGGCAAATCGGTGCCGTGGGATCTGCCGATGGATGGCATCCTGTCATTGACGCTGCGGCGCAAGGTCGGGCGCAAGTTCGGCGGGCGGATCAAGGCGATGGTCTCGGGCGGCGCGCCGCTCAATCCCGAAGTCGGACTGTTCTTCCAGGCCATGGGGCTGACCGTGCTGCAGGGTTATGGCCAGACCGAAGCCGGGCCGGTGATCAGCTGCAACCGGCTCAAGGGCGGGATCCGCATGGATACCGTCGGCCCGCCGATGCGCGGCACCGAATTGCGGATCGCAGACGATGGCGAAATCATGATCCGCGGCGAGCAGGTGATGCACGGTTACTGGCGTAATCCGGAGGAGACCGCGCGGGTGTTACAAAACCCCGGCGATGGCACCGGTTCATGGCTTGCATCGGGCGACGTCGGTCATCTCGATGCCAAGGGGCGGATCGTCATCACCGACCGCAAGAAGGACCTCATCATCAACGACAAGGGCGACAATGTCTCGCCCCAGCGGGTCGAGGGGATGCTCACGCTCCAGCCCGAAATCGCGCAGGCGATGGTCCACGGCGACCGCCACCCCTATCTCGTCGGCTTGCTGGTGCCCGAAGCCGAGTTCGCCGAGGCGCCCGATGTGCAGGCGCGACTGTCGGCGGCGGTCGATCGGGTCAACAAGGAATTGAGTGTGGTCGAAAAGGTCCGCCGCTTCATCCTTGCCGACGAAGCCTTCTCGGTCGACAATGAGCAGATGACCCCATCGCTAAAGATCCGCCGCCACGTCATCCGCGATGCTTACGGCAAGCGGTTGGACGCTTTGTATAAAAAGCAGGCTTAGGCCTCAGCTCGTCGGGCGGTAAGGAACAAAGTCGCCCAGCGCGCAGCTGCCGACGGTGGTTCCGCTAGTCGCGTCGACGACGTTGGCGATGTCCCCGCGGCACAATTGCGAACCGGTACTGCGGGTTACCAGCGCGTAGCTGCCGCGGGCCAGATTATTGCAGCTGCCGAGCGGCTTGTTGACGTAGGTCGTGCGCCCATCGTGATACAGCAAGGTGTCGTCGTCGATCACCGTCATGTCGTTCGAGCGTTGCATCGGCAGGCAGCTTTCGGCCTTGCCCGGCGCCTTGCCGGCAAGCGCGCGGTCATAATCTTGCTGCGCCCTGGCGGTGCGCTGGTCGGGTTGGCTGTCCATCGTTTCGCAGGCCATCAGGCTGGTTGCGGCGGCGGCGATCAATAGCATTCGCATATCAATATCTCCCTTATCCCATCAGGCGCGGCACTAGATTAACCGAAGCTGTCTTTCATTGTGCGGAGCTGCGCAAGCTCGCTCGCGTCGCGCGCCCGCATGAACGGGTTGGTGGCGCGTTCCTCGCCGATGCTGGTCGGCAGCGTAACCTCGCCCCGTTCCCGTATTTCCGCCATTTTTTCCAGTCGCAAGGTAACCGTTGCTCTATCCGGCTCGACATGGTTCGCGAACCGCGCATTGGCCAAACTATATTCATGCCCGCAATAGACCATCACGTCATCGGGCAAAGCGGCGAAGCGCTGCATGTTGGCGAACATCTGCTCCGCCGTCCCTTCGAACAACCGTCCGCAGCCCATCGCGAACAAGGTGTCGCCGGTGAAGATCATCTTCGCTCCCTGGAAATAGAAAGCGATATGCCCCGCAGTATGCGCCGGAATGTCCCACACTTCGGCCTCCAGTTCGCCGACCGTCACTCGGTCGCCCTCGGCAATCACCCGATCGACCGCGCTGACCTTCTCGGCTTCGGCCGGCGCGATGATCGGCGCCCCGGTCGCGGTCTTGATGCCGGCATTGCCGCCGGTGTGATCGGGGTGCCAGTGGGTATTGAGGATATGCGTGATCGCCCAGCCGCGCTTTGCCGCCGCGTCAAGCGCGGGCGCATCCTGCCCCGGATCGACCACCGCCACGCTGCCGCTGGCCGGATCGCGGAACATCCAGATGTAATTATCACTTAGCGCCGGGACGGCCACGACCTCGATCATCACCATTCCCCCTGATTGGCCATTGACGCCCACGGCTCAGCGGGGGGCAGCGCTTCGCCCTTCTGGAGCAATTCGATCGAGATCGAGTCGGGGCTTCGGACAAACGCCATATGCCCGTCGCGCGGCGGGCGGTTGATCGTCACCCCGGCGTCGGCAAGCCGCTGACAAGTCGCGTAAATGTCGTCGACCAGGAAGGCGAGGTGGCCGAAATTGCGCCCGCCGTCATAGCCGGCCTCGCCCCAATTGTGGGTCAGTTCGACTTCCGCCTCATCGCCCGGGAAGCCGAGGAAAATCAGGGTGAACTTGCCCGCCGGAGCATCGCGGCGCCGTCGTTCCTCGAGTCCGAGCAGTTGGAAAAATGCAACACTGTCGTCGGGATTCGACACCCGCAGCATGGAGTGGAGGAATTTCACTATTCGAATACTCCGTTCATCGCTATATAGGCACGGTTCGTCGACGTTCCGAGACCGGCAATCGTGCCCGGTGGCCGTCATATTGAGACGACGAACCGAGAGTGTGGTTCCATGCAGACCATGTTTCAAGGCAATCGCGGCGCAATCCTCGCCGCAGTCGGACTTTTCTCAATCGGGCTGGCGACCAGCGGCTACCTGTTGGGTGACGGCTTACGTCGGGCCAAGAGTGCCGAACGGTCGATCTCGGTACGCGGCGTGTCCGAACGCGACGTCACTGCCGATCTCGCCACCTGGACGATCAGTTTCTCGCAGGAAGGGCCCGAGCTCGACCCGGTCAACAAGCGCGTGGAGCAGCAAAGCGCCGCCGTTCGTCAATTCTTTGCCGCGTCGGGGTTCAAACCGGACGAAATCAGCGACAGCGGGGTCAGCTTCAATCGCACCCACACCACCAATGACAAGGGCGAGCGAGTCGAAACGCGAGTTACCGTCACGCGCTCGGTCGAGCTTCGTACCGCCGACGTGATGAAGGTCCGTGCCGCGCACGGCAAACTCGCTGCCCTGCTCGGCGACGGGGTCGAACTCGACGGCAGCAACCTGAGCTACAACTTCACCCAGTTGAACCAGTTGAAGCCCGAGATGATCGCCGAAGCGACCAAGCGCGCCCGCGCCAGCGCCGCGCAATTCGCCCATGACAGCGGTTCACATGTCGGCCAGATCCGAACCGCGAGCCAAGGCTATTTCTCGGTCGGTCCGCGCGATGGCGCCGATGGCGAGGAAGCCAGCGCCACCGATTCGCCGTTCCAGAAGGTGCGGGTGGTAACTTCGGTCGATTATGACGTCGCCGGCTAGCGCTGCTTAGCGGTGCCCCGGCCCCTCGCCGTCGCCTTCCGGTCGCGCCGCGACCTGGTTGGTGACGGTGAGCGGGACCTCGAGCATGCCCAGCGCCCGGCGCGCGGCCTGGCCGCTTGGCCCCTTGGGATCGGCGGCGATGGCGCGGGTCCAAAACTCGCGCGCCTTGGAATCTTCTCCGGCGGCTTGATAGACGTGCCCCGCCTCGAACAGGATTGTCGGGTCGTTGGGGATCATCACCAATGCGCGGTTGATCGCTACTTTCGCCGTCGCCGGGTCATTCTCGCGGATCGCCAGCGCGGCATTGAAATACCACAAAAACGGATCCTCGCCGATCGACGGAATAGCCAGGTTGAGCTTGGCCCGCGCGGTCTTGAGGTCGCCTTGCGCTTCGGCGGCGCGGGCCCGATCGAGCAACGCCAACCCACGCTGGTCGGCGAGCAGTCCAGTCCCGGCCAGCGCGCGGTCGAGCGCCAGCGCGGCCTTGCCCGGTTGGCTCGCGGCGATCCACATATTGCCCGCCGCAGCGAGCATCCGGTCGGCCGCCGGGTCGCCCGGCTTGGCCTGGCCAGCAGCGCTTTCGAAGCTGGTTGCGGCGTCGGTGAACTGGCCCGCTTGTTGAGCAACGACTGCGCGGCAGAGGATAGCCGGGCTCGACAAATCGGTCGGGCACGGGGCGTCGGCGGTGGCCAGCGCGGCGGCAATCAGCATCGTGATCATGACAATCTCTCGGCTAGGATCGCGATCATGCGGAGGATCGCTTCAATCTCGTGCGGTTCCGACAAGCGGTGCTTGCCCCATTTGATCAGGGTCAGCTGGACATCGCCTGAATGGATCGAATCGAGCAATTTGAACGGCACCCCTACCGGCACGTCCTCGTCCTGATCGCCGTGGATCAGGCGCACGGGGCAGGCGATCGCAATCGGGCTGTGGAGCATCCTGAGTGCAGTGCCCGATGCGACGAACCGCGCATGCGTCACCACCGGCGGGCCGCTGGCTGGATCGGCGCGCTCGACCTTGGCGGTATCGATCAGCGACTGGCGTTCCGCTGGCGTGTAGCCCCAGTCGGTAAAGTCGGGCGCTGCGGCAATGCCGACGATCCCGGCAACCCGCTCGGGTCGCTTGAGCGCGGCGTGAAGCGCGAGCCAGCCGCCCATCGACGAACCGATCAACAATACCATGTCGTCGATCAGCAGGTCGATCACGGCCAGGACCTCGTCGAGCCAGCGGTCGAGCGTGCCGTCGGCAAAGTCGCCGCCTGACGAGCCGGTGCCCGAATAATCGAACCGCAACAGGCCAAGCCCGGTGGCAGCGGCGAAGCGATCGATCTCGGTCGCCTTGGTGCCCTCCATGTCCGACGCATAGCCGGGCAGGAACAGCAGGGTCGGCGCGGTGACGTCGGGCTGCTTGGGCCGCAAGCGATAAGCGATCTTGCGCCCGTCGCCGGGATCGAAATAGGCCAAGGGCGACGGTTCGGGGGTCGGAATGTCGTTCATGCCGCCGCTATTGGCGCAAACAGCGGCGGCGGAACAGGGGGGTCGAGGACTATCGCCCGACGAACGCGTCGAGCGCTGCGCGGAAGGCGGCGGGCTGGTCGAGCATCACGAAATGGCCCGATTCGGCAATTGGAACGAAGGTGATCGACGGCGCGCCTTTATATTGCAGCGCGTAGAAAGCGAGGGTGCGGTCCTTGCCGAAACTGGTTGCGGCCCATGGCACGACCACGGTCATCGGCGTCGCGATGCCGGGCAGCGCCGGGCGCAAGTCGGTGGTCATGTCTTCATAGACCGCCTGGCCCGCGACCCGCGCATCGGCCGCTGCGCCCCAGACACGCATTTTAACCCGCGCGGCTTCGGTCAAGGCCAGCGAATCGACCCCGGCGGCGATCACTTCGGGGGTCATCGGCTTGCCGTAGCGCGCGGCCGTGGCGGTGCGCATCATGCTCGCCGCCGTTTCAATCTGCGCGTCGCTCGGCATTGGGCCGCCTTGTGCCAGCAGCACCGCGAAATCGGGCAGGGAATCGACGATCATCATGCGTTCGACCTGCTTGGGATGAGCCTTGGCGAACATCATCCCAACCAGCCCGCCCATCGAATGGCCGACGTAGCGCACCGGGCGGGCATGATCGCCGGCCAGTGCGGCTGACAGATCGGCGACAATCCCGTCGAGCAGGCCGGGTTTGAGGTTGGCGCCGGGATCGTCACCGCCAAAGCCGTTGACCTGAACCAGATAGACCCGATGTGTCCTGGCGAGATCGGACGCGACGTCGTCCCACACCGCGCGTGGGCTGGCGAGACCGGGGACGAGCACGATCGGCGCGCCCCGGGCCTTGGCCGATCCCAACGTAATGATCGAGATATGGTCCATCCGCACTTCGGCATTGGCCTGTGCCATTGGGGCCGGCCTGGCGACGGCGGGCAAGGCGGGGGTGATCGCGGCGAGCGCCGCAGCGAGGATCAACTTGTTCATGAAATTATCCCTTGGTTGGCGAGGTGAAAATATCTTCGATCGGCAGCTCGAACAATTCGGCGATGCGGAACGCGAGGGGGAGCGACGGGTCGTATTTTCCGGTTTCGATCGCATTGACGCTTTGGCGCGATACCGCGAGCCGCTCGGCCAAATCCTGTTGGCTCCAGTCGCGCATCGCGCGGAGCACCTTGAGATTGTTGGTCATCAGCAATCACCGCCGCTGGCGCCAAGCGTCAATCGGTTGACGAACGCGCCGACGCCAAGGCCAGCAAACCACAGGATCGAGATGAAGTAAGCGTCGATATGACGCACCAGATCTACGCTTTCGAGGAAGCCCCAGATTGTTGCCAGCGATAAAGCGAAGGCAGTGGCGATCAGGGTCTGGCGAACCAGCAGCATCCGCTGATATTCGTCATCCTGTTCGATGATCAGCCGACCGACCGCCCAGAACACCCCGCACACGCAAATCCCGGGCAGGATTGCGAGCAGAAATGCGGCGGGGCCGGTGATGATGTGGCGGCCAACGAAATGGACCGCCGCAAAAAGCGTCAGCATGTAAAGCGCCATCGAAATCGCCAGCCGCTGTAAATAGCGTTTGGCAGGGGAATTCATCGTCCGGGTCATGACAATCGTCCTTTTCACTAAGTCAAGGACGCTTTACGCGCGAGGCGCAGCCATGTCAAGCACCATTGACTTAATATCAAGCACGCTTGCTTCGCGCTCGGGTTGAAGCCTCTGCTGCGCTGCACTAGGTGCTTGGCCCATGACGCAGATGTTCAAGATCGCCCTTCCCGACGGCTCGGTTCGCGAAATGCCCGAAGGCTCGACCCCGGCCGATGTCGCTGCGGCGATCGGGCCAGGGCTGGCCAAGGCGGCGCTGGCGGCGCGGGTCGATGGAGAAGTGCGCGATATCATGCGCCCGTTCGACGGCGATGCCCGGCTCGAACTCATCACGTCGCGCGACGAGAAAGACGCGCTCGAACTGGTGCGCCACGATTTCGCGCATATCCTCGCCGAGGCGGTGCAGAAGCTGTTTCCGGGGACGCAGATCACCTTCGGACCGTCGACCGACGACGGCTTCTATTACGACTTCGCGCCCACCGCCGAGCGCGGCCCGTTCACCGATGAGGATTTGCCCGCGATCGAGGAGGAGATGCGCCGCATCATCGCCGCCGACGAGCCTTTGATCCGCGAGGAATGGAGCCGCGCGGATGTTCGCGCTTTCTTCGAACGGACGGGCGAGACGTTCAAGGCCGAATGGGTGATGGAGCTGCCCGAGGGCGAGGCGATCACCATGTATCGCTCGGGCAAGAACGAGAATGGCTGGATGGACTTGTGCCGCGGGCCGCATCTCGCGTCGACCGGCAAAGTCGATCCTCAGGCGTTCAAGCTGACCCGCGTGTCGGGGGCTTACTGGCGCGGCGACCAGGCCAATCCGATGCTCAGCCGGATTTACGGCACCGCCTGGCTCAACAAGAAACAGCTCGCCGAGCATCTTGTCCGGCTGGAGGAAGCCGCCAAGCGCGACCATCGCCGGATCGGCCAGGACATGGACCTGTTCCACCTCCAGGCCGAAGCGCA
>JBKJUB010000223.1:0-7509 GCA_046590765.1 Sphingomicrobium sp.
CAGGTGGCCGAGATCAGCGCGCAGCTCGACGTCATTCTGAAGGGGGCGGGATTGTCCCAGGGCAGCGTCGGTGAGCGGCTCGACCAGCTCAATCGCCGTGCCGACCAGCTCTACACCAACACGCCCGAGGGCCGCGCGGCACTGATCGCCAGTCTGAATGCCGGGGTCGAGGACATGAAGGGCCGCCTGCCGCGCGCCTTCGCGACATTGCCAACCCAGCCGCTCGAAATTCGCGCGGTGCCGGTCGAAATCCAGGACGGCGCGTCGAATGGTTATTATCGCAGCGCCTCGCTCGACGGATCGCGCCCGGCGATTTACTACATCAACCTCAAGGATGTCGGCGACTGGCCCAAATATTCGCTGCCCGCGCTGACCTATCACGAGGGCTCGCCGGGGCATCATTTGCAGATCAGCCTGGCGCAGCAATCCAAGGACATCCCGACCTTGCGCAAGCTCGGCGGTTTTTCGGCTTATTCCGAAGGCTGGGCACTTTATGCCGAGCAAGTTGCCGACGAACTGGGCGCCTATAGCGGGATTGAAAAGGCCGGCTTCCTGCAGAGCTTCCTGTTCCGTGCCAGCCGGCTGGTGGTCGACACCGGGCTTCATTCAAAGAATTGGAGCCGCGAAAAAGCGGTCGATTACATGGTCGGCGCGACCGGTTTTGCGCGACCCCGCGTGCTTCGCGAAGTCGAGCGTTACTGCACCCAGATGGGGCAGGCATGCAGCTACAAGGTCGGCCACATGGCCTGGACCCGCGCGCGCGCCGAAGCGCAGGCGGCGCTGGGCGCAAAGTTCGACCTCCAGCAGTTCCATGAGGTGCTCAAGGATGGCGCGATGCCGTTGACCTTGTTGCAGGCGCGGATCAGGGAGCGCACTGCGGCGCAAATGATAAAGGGGTAAGACCATGAAGACCGGATTGACGATTGCGGGGGTGGCCGCATTGCTGATGGGGTTGCTGTGGATTGGGCAAGGGCTGGGGTACATCCACTGGCCCGCATCCAGCTTCATGCTCGACCAACGGCCGTGGGCATTGCGCGGGGCGATATTGGCGGTGATCGGGCTGGGTTTGCTGGTCTATGCCCGACGCCGCGCCTGAGCTGACCCATCGGCCCGTATCGCGCGGGTCGACGGTCATCGCGGCTTTTTCGACGATCGTCGAATGGTATGATTTCACGCTCTATCTGTACTTCGCGACGATCCTGTCGCGGGTGTTCTTTGGCGGCGGCGCGGGATCGCTGACGGTAACATTGGCCGGGTTCGCGGTGGCGTATCTGCTGCGGCCGCTGGGGGCGTTATTCTTCGGGCATATCGGTGACCGCTACGGGCGGCGGCGCGCGTTGCTGCTGTCGGTTGCGCTGATGTCGGCGGCGATGCTGGCGATCGCGCTACTGCCGACGCGGGCGCAGATCGGACCGCTTGCCGGGGTGCTGTTGCTGCTGCTGCGGTGCGTGATGGGGTTTGCGGTGGGCGGCGAATATACCGGGGTGGTGGCCTATCTGCTCGAAGGCGCGGCGGCGGGGCGGCGCGGGCTGATCACGTCGCTGGCGGCGGCGGCGAGCGAGGTTGGCGGGCTGCTTGCGGTCGGGGTGTCGGCGCTCACCGTCAGTCAATTCAGCAGTGTCGAGCTGGATTCGTGGGGCTGGCGGATCCCGTTCTTCGTTGGTGCGGCGCTGGCGCTGAGCGTGTGGATCGCTCGATCGGCGATGGAGGAATCGCCCGAATTCGAACGCCAGCGGGTGGCCGACAGTGTGCCGAGCCATCCGCTGCGCCATGCGCTGACCCACCATCGCGCGGGAATTGCGCGCGGGTTCGCGATCTCGGCGCTGGGGTCGATCACTTATTATGTCGGGATTGGCTACGTCCCCGCCTTCCTGGCGTCGGCGGGCAAGCAGAGCGAGACGGTGGCGTTGTGGCTGGCGACGATTGCGGCGGTGGCGGTGATTTTGGTGACTCCGCTGACGGGCATGGCGTCTGACCGCTGGGGACGCAGGCCGGTGCTGATCGGGCTGGCAGTGGCGAGCGCGTTGCTGCCGATCACGATGTTCTCGATGATGGCCAGCGGATCGGCTGCGGCGGCGCTGGCGGGCGCGATCGTGCTGGCGTGTGTTGCGGGCGGGGTCAGCGCGGTCGGCGCGGTGACGACGGCGGAACTGGTCGGCGGCGAAGGGCGGCTGACCGGGCTCGCACTGGGCGCGACCAGCGCGACCGCGATCTTCGGCGGGCTGACCCCATGGGGGGCGCAGGCGCTGATCGGCGCGACCGGCCAAGCGGTGGTGCCGGGGATCATGATCGCGATCGTCGCAGTGGCGGTGCTGCCGGTGCTGTGGTGGATGCCCGAAACGCGACCCTAGGCGGACAGCGCCTCGTTCATCTCGGCGACTTCGAGCCAGCGCGCTTCGGCGGTGTCTTTTTCGGCGCGTTTGAGATCGATGCTTTTGGTCAGCGCGGCGAATTTGACGGGGTGCTTGATGAACAGATCGGGGTCGTGGAGCGCGGTTTCGGCATCGGCGATTTCGCGCTCGAGGCGCTCAACTTCGGCGGGGAGCCGATCGAGGTCGCGCTGGTCCTTGAAACTTAACTTGCCCCTCCCGCCGGAGCGGGAGGGGAGGAGGGGCGCAGCCCCGGAGGGGAGGGTATGTTTCGTCTGACTGACAGGCCCTCCCCTTCGCGCTGCGCGCTCTTCCCCTCCCGCTCTGGCGGGAGGGGTGGATTTCCGCTTGATCCAATCCTCATAGCCGCCGGCGACGATGTCGACCGTGCCGGAACCGTCGAGGCCAAGCGTGACCGTCACCGTTTTGTCGAGGAAGTCGCGGTCGTGGCTGACGATCAGGACGGTGCCGTCATAATCGGCGATCACTTCCTGCAGCAGGTCGAGGGTTTCGAGATCGAGATCGTTGGTCGGCTCGTCGAGCACCAAAAGGTTGGAGGCGCGGGCGAATTCGCGGGCGAGCAGCAGCCGCGACCGCTCGCCGCCCGACAGCGTGCCAATTGGGGCTTCGGTCAGCGACGGGTCGAACAGATATTCCTTCAAATAGCCCTTGATGTGCTTCTTGACCCCGCGCACCTCGATCCAGTCGCCGCCCTCCGCCAGCACATCGCGGACGCGGCGTTCGGGGGACATCAATTTGCGCTGCTGGTCGATAACGATCCCGCTCAAGGATTTGGCCTTGGTCACCTTGCCGCTGTCAGGCGCTAGTTCACCAGTCAGCAATTTGAGCAAGGTGGTCTTGCCGGTGCCATTGGCGCCGACCAGCCCGATGCGGTCACCGCGCGTGATGCGGAGCGAGAAGTCATTGATGATCTTGCGGTCATCGAAGCTTTTCGACACATGCTCGGCGTCGATCACCACCTTGGTCTTGACGTCGTCGCGGGCGAGGCCGAGCTTGGCGGCCCCGGCCGGCCCGAGCATCGCCGCACGCTGGGCGCGCATTTCGTGGAGCTTGGCGAGGCGGCCCTGGTTGCGCTTGCGCCGCGCGGTGACCCCGCGCTGGAGCCAGTGGAGTTCGAGCTTCAATTTAGCGTCGAGCTTGTCGGCGGCTCGTTCTTCCTCGGCATAGACCGCCTCGGTCCAGGCATCGAACCCGCCGAACCCGATCTCCGCCCGCCGCAAATTGCCGCGATCGAGCCAGATGCAGCTCTTCGTCAGCCGGGCGAGGAAGGTGCGGTCATGGCTGATGACAATGAACGCGCCCTTGAAGCGCATTAGATAGTGTTCGAGCCAGTCGATCGCGCCGAGATCGAGATGGTTGGTCGGCTCGTCGAGCAACAACACGTCGGGAGCCTGTGCCAGCGCCCGGACGATCGCCGCCCGGCGTCGCTCGCCACCGCTGGCGGTCGCGGTGGGGCGGGCGAGGTCGATCCCGATCTGGTCGGCGATGGCGGCGGCCTCATGCGGCTGGGGCGGCCCCTCCCCGCCCAGCACCCAATCCTCGAGCGTGGTATAAGCGGACATGTCGGGATCCTGCTCAAGCAGGACGACTCGCGTGCCCGGAACGATGGTGCGCTGGCCAAGATCGGTCTCGATCGTGCCCGCGAGGCATTTGAGGAGCGTGGTCTTGCCCGCGCCGTTGCGGCCGATCAGCGCAAGGCGGTCCCGCGCCCCGACGTACAGATCGAGATCGCGGAACAGCCAGCCTTCGCCCTGGTGGAGGCCGAGTTTCTCATAGGATAGGATTGGTGCTGCCATGCCGCTGCGCCTAGCCCAGCATTAAGCGGTCGTCACGCGTCGCCATGAATGATAGCAATCAACCCATTCATAAGTCATTCAATGGCTTGGACGTAGGAGGTCGGCACAGAAAGATTTGCGTATGACCATGTTCCGTCCCCTTTTTGCCGCTGTACTTGCAGCCGGCTTCCTCACCAGCCCGGCGCTGGCCGATCGGCCGCGCGACCAGGACCAGGCGTTCCGCGCGACCACCGAAGGCCGGGCGATCCCCCTGCCCCAAATCCGCGACCGGGTGGCGCGCGAGATTGGCGATGCCGAATATCTCGGCCCTGAATTCCGCGGCGAGACGTATCGCCTGAAGTTCATGCGCGGCGGACGCGTGATGTGGGTCGATGTCGACGCCGCCACCGGCCGCATCGTCGGGCGCTCGCGTTAAGCGCCTTTTTCCACCGCACCGCCGTTCCATCGCCAATCCCTAATCGCACCCTTCTTGCGCATGGCCAAGCAACCGTTCAGCTTGGCATGTGTTAAGCACGCGAAACGAAATTCTAGGGGAATGAAGTCATGCGGGTCCTGATCGTCGAGGACGAACCCAATCTCGGTCGCCAATTGCGCTCCACGCTCGAGGGCGCGGGCTATGCCGTCGACCTCGCCACCGATGGCGAGGATGGCCATTATCTCGGCCAGACCGAGCAATATGATGCGGTCGTGCTCGACCTCGGCCTGCCCGAAGTCGACGGGCTGACCGTGCTCGACCGGTGGCGCAAGGAAGGCCGCAAGATGCCCGTGCTGGTGCTGACCGCGCGCGACAGCTGGTCGGACAAGGTTGCCGGGCTCGATGCCGGGGCCGACGATTATCTCGCCAAGCCGTTCCAAACCGAAGAATTGATTGCGCGGCTGAGGGCGTTGATCCGGCGCGCGTCGGGCAATGCGAGCTCCGAACTGGTCGCGGGCGATATCCGCCTCGACACCCGCTCGGGCAAGGTCAGCCGCGCGGGCGAGCCGATCAAGCTCACCGCGCAGGAATATAAACTGCTCAGTTACCTGATGCACCACAAGGGCAAGGTGGTCAGCCGGACCGAACTGATCGAGCATATCTACGACCAGGATTTCGACCGCGATTCAAACACCATCGAAGTGTTCGTGACGCGGATCAGGAAGAAACTCGGCGCCGACACGATCACCACCATTCGCGGGCTCGGCTACAGCCTCGAGGATCCCGCCGCTTGAACGATGCCCTCCCGGCCGAGCCGGTCGTGAGGGAACGGCGCGGGCTGACATCGCTGACGCGGCGGCTGATCGGAATCGCGGCAGTATGGATTGGAGTGTTACTGATCGGCGGCGGGTTCGCGCTCGACCGGGCGCTGACCAATGGGCTGGTCGATAATTTCGACAAACAGCTCGAGCTGGTCATCAACGGCATGTTCGGTGCCTCGGAAATTGGGCCCGATGGCGAAGTCCGCTTCAGCCGCCCGCCCGCCGACCAGCGCTTCCTCGAGGCCTATTCGGGGGTCTATTTCCAGATTTCGGGCGAAGGCGTGGATACGTTTGCGTCGCGATCTTTGTGGGACCGGCGACTCAGGGTAGATACCGGCCACCGCGATTCCAAACTTCACCGCTATGACAGCAACCAGTTTGCCGGCGAGCCACTGCGGATCGTCGAGCGCGACGCGGTGCTGCCCGGATCATCGACCCAGTGGCGGTTCCAGGTGGCGCAATCGCGCGAATTGCTCGACCAGCAGATCAGCGATTTCCGAAAAACCCTGATCCGCAGCCTGCTCGCGCTTGGGCTCGGGCTGTTGGTGCTGGTTGCGCTTCAGGCGAGCTATGGATTGTGGCCGCTACGGCGGGTGCGCAGCGAAGTGATTGCCATCCGGACGGGGCGGCAGCGCCGAATTGCAGAGGATTTCCCGCGCGAGGTCGATCCGCTGGTCCACGAAATCAACGAGCTGTTGGCGCATGGCGAGGAGCAGGCCGAGGAAGCGCGGCGTCATGCCGGCAATCTGGCGCACGCGCTCAAGACCCCGCTGACGGTGATCACCAATGCCGCGACTGCGCAATCGCCCGACCTGGCCGACACGGTGTGCCGTGAGGCGACGACGATGCGGCGGCAGGTCGACCACCACCTCGCGCGCGCGCGCGCCATCGGGCGGCGATCGTCGGCCCAGGCGCGCGCACGGGTTTGGGAGAGCCTCGAAGCGGTAGAACGCGCGGTCAGCCGGCTCTATCCCGACGTGACGGTCGATATCGACGGCGACAAGCAAGCCGCAGTTCGGGTCGAGCGGCAGGATCTCGACGAAATGTTCGGCAATTTGATTGAAAATGCCGCCAAATATGGTGGCGGGCGAGTGTTCGTTACCGTCTCCCAAGCGGCGGACGCGGTCGAGATTGCGGTCGAGGATGACGGGCCAGGAATTCCCGCCGCCGAGCGGCAGGCGATCTTCGACCGTGGCGCGCGGCTCGATACCACCGGCAAGCCAGGCACCGGCCTCGGCCTCGCCATCGTCCGCGACGTGGTCGAGATTTACGGCGGGTCGGTGGCGCTCGGCGAGAGCGAGGATCTGGGCGGACTGCTGGTCACATTGCGCCTGCCCAAGGCACTTGGCACGAGCTAAGCCGATGCTGGCCAAGTCCAAGCGGGGCCGCTAGGGCAGCGCCCGTGACCGCGACCGTACATCACCTCACCGAATCGCGCGAGCCGAGCCTCGATCCGTTGGTCCAGCTGGTTGCCGCCGACATGAATGCGGTCAATGCCGTGATCCTCGACCGGATGCAGTCGAAGGTCGCGCTGATCCCCGAGCTTGCCGGTCATCTGATTGCCGGCGGCGGCAAAAGGATGCGGCCAATGCTGACGCTGGCGAGCGCGGCGCTGTGCGACTATCCCGGAACGCGGCATCACAAACTGGCCGCCGCAGTCGAATTCATCCACACCGCGACCTTGCTCCACGACGACGTCGTCGATGGATCGGACATGCGCCGCGGCAAGACCGCCGCCAATCTGATCTGGGGCAATCCGGCGAGCGTGCTGGTCGGCGATTTCCTGTTCAGCCGCGCGTTCGAGCTGATGGTCGAGGACGGCAGTTTGAAGGTGCTCAAGATATTGAGCCACGCCAGCGCGGTGATTGCCGAGGGCGAGGTCGACCAATTGACCGCGCAACGCCGGATCGACACCGACGAGGATCATTACCTCGCCATCATCGCCGCCAAGACCGCCGCCTTGTTCGCCGCCGCCTGCCGCATCGCACCGGTGGTGGCCGAGGCTGGCGAAGAAGCCGAGGATGCGCTCGATAGCTATGGTCGCAACCTGGGCATCGCGTTCCAGTTGGTCGACGATGCGATCGATT
>JBKJUB010000013.1:0-4794 GCA_046590765.1 Sphingomicrobium sp.
AATTGCCCTGATGTGCCTCGCCGAAGCGTTGCTTCGCATTCCCGATGCGAGGACCGCCGACGATCTGATCGCGGACAAATTATCCGGGCCCGACTGGGCGGAGAAGTTGGGCGATTCAAAGTCGACGTTCGTCAATGCGGCGACCTTCTCGTTGCTTCTGACGGGCAAGGTGCTTGAGGAAGCCAACGACCGTTCGCAAAGCTGGCGTGCAGCGATCGGGCGTGCGGTGGGAAGGCTGGGCGAGCCGGTGATCCGCACCGCGGTCAGCCAGGGGATGAAGATCCTCGGCAAGCAATTCGTCTTTGGGCGGACGATCGAGGAAGCGTTGAAACGCGCCGCGCCCGAGCGCAAAGCTGGACAGGAACATAGCTTCGATATGCTCGGCGAGGCCGCCCGAACCCATGCCGATGCGGCGCGCTATGCCCAATCGTACAGCGATGCGCTTGATGCGATTGCCGACGCAGCGAGCGGCGGGTTCAAGGTGTCACCGGGGATTTCAGTTAAGCTGTCGGCGCTTCACCCGCGCTACGATTGGAACCATGCCGATGAGGTCAAGGCGGCAATCCTGCCGGTACTTCGCGATCTGGCGATGAAGGCCAGCAAGGCTGACGTGCACTTCACCATCGACGCGGAGGAGGCCGATCGGCTCGAACTGTCGCTCGACATCATCGAGGCATTGGTCGCTGACGACGCCTTGTTCGCGAACGGTTGGGGCGGGTTCGGGCTGGCGTTGCAGGCGTATCAGAAGCGTGCGTTGCCATTGTGCGACTGGATCGCCTCGCTGGCGCGCAAGCACGACCGCAGATTGATGGTACGGCTGGTTAAGGGCGCCTATTGGGACAGCGAGATCAAGGCGGCGCAGGTCGCGGGGCTCGAGGATTATCCGGTGTGGACGCGCAAGGTCGCGACCGATGTCAGTTACCTCGCTTGCGCCAAGCATCTGCTCGCCGCGAGCGACTGCATTTATGCGGCGTTTGCGACCCACAACGCCAATACCATCGGCGCGGTGAAGGCGCTTGCTGGCGACACGCGGTTCGAATTCCAGCGGCTCCACGGGATGGGCGAGGGGCTGTATCAGGAGCTGGCCAAGCTCGAGGCGGGGATTGGCGAGCACAGGACCCCGGTGCGGATTTACGCGCCCGTCGGCTCGCACAAGGAATTGCTCGCTTATTTGGTGCGGCGGTTGCTCGAGAATGGCGCCAATTCGTCGTTCGTCAACCGGATCGCCGACGAAGCGGTCCGACTCGACGATCTGGTGCGCGATCCGGTGGCGGAACTGGCGGCGACGAAACCGCGGCGAAATCCGGCGATTCCGCTCCCCAACGCAATCTTCGGTGCCGGGCGCAAGAATAGCGCGGGGCTCGACCTCAGCGATCCCCGCGTGCGCGATCCGTTGCTCAAGCGGCTCGACGCGCTCGACGGCAAATTGTGGATCGCGGCGCCATCGCTCGGCGGGAAAAACGCAAGCGAGCCGGTGGTCGCGCCATATGATCGCGGCGAAGTGGTCGGCAAGGTCGTCGCGGCGAGCGTCGTCGAGGTCGATAAGGCGGTCCGCGCGGCGTCCAAGGCGCAACCCAAGTGGAATGCGCTTGGCGGCGCGGCGCGGGCGGATTTGCTCGACGCCGCCGCTGACCGCTTTGAGCATGAGCGCGAGCAGCTTTTCTCCTTGTGCATCCGCGAGGCGGGCAAGACGCTGATCGACGCCGTGCTCGAAGTGCGCGAGGCGGTCGATTTCCTGCGTTATTATGCGGCCGAAGCACGGCGGCAATTCACCATCGCGACGACCCTTCCCGGGCCCACCGGCGAACTCAACCAGCTCAGTCTGCACGGGCGCGGGGTGTTCGCCTGCATCTCGCCGTGGAATTTCCCGCTGGCGATCTTTATCGGCCCGGTCGCGGCGGCGCTTGCAGCGGGCAATGCGGCGATTGCCAAGCCCGCCGAGCAAACCCCGCTAATTGGCGCGCTGGCGATCGAGCTGATGCACCAGGCGGGGATTCCGCGTGATGTCGTCCAGGTGCTACCGGGTGACGGCAAGGTCGGCGCGGCGCTGACCGCGCATCCGCTGATTGCGGGCGTGGCGTTTACCGGGTCGATCGATACCGCGCGCGCGATCAATCGCGGATTGGCGGAGCGTGACGGGCCGATCATCCCGCTGATCGCCGAGACCGGTGGGCAGAATGCGATGATCGTCGACAGTTCGGCGCTACCCGAACAAGTGACTCGCGATGTCGTCGCCTCCAGCTTCCAGAGCGCGGGTCAACGCTGTTCGGCGCTGCGCGTCTTGTTCCTCCAGGATGATGTTGCCGACGGCATGCTGGCGATGATCAAGGGCGCAATGGAAACGCTGACCATCGGCGACCCGCGCGATCTGGCGACCGACGTCGGGCCGGTAATCGACGCCGAGGCCAAAGCATCGCTCGACGCGCATTCGGATGCGATGGCCAAGGACGCGACGCTGATTGCGCGCCGCGACCTTCCCGCAAGCACCGCCAAGGGCAGCTTCGTCGCCCCGGCGATTTTCGAGATCGAATCGCTGGCCGATCTTACGCAGGAAAATTTCGGCCCGATCCTGCACATCATTCGCTGGAGGAGCGGCGAGCTCGACAAGGTCATCGACCAGATCAACGCCAGCGGCTTCGGGCTCACGCTCGGGCTGCAGAGCCGGATCGACTCGGTGCGCGAGTATGTCGAAGCCAGCGCGCGAGTCGGCAATATTTACGTCAATCGCAACCAGATCGGCGCGGTCGTCGAAAGCCAGCCGTTCGGTGGGGAGGGGCTGTCGGGCACCGGGCCCAAGGCCGGCGGTCCGCACTATGTCGCCCGCTTCGCCACCGAGCGGGTGACCTGCATCGATACCACCGCCGCGGGCGGCAATGCCTCGCTCATGGCGGCGATCTAACGGCCCATCTTTACGCAAGATGTTGATCCGTGATAAATCGCACTTGCTCGATGTAGGAGGATGCCATGGGGGTTTCGTTCACTAATCGCACATTGTTGGTAACCGCTGCAGTGACCGCTTTGTCGGCTACTCACGCCTCGGCTTTTGCCGCCGCACCCGTCGCCACGCTCGCCATGGTGACCCTCGATTACCCTTATGGCGCGGCGATTCCATGCCTTTCGGGTTACGTCTGGCGCGAAGCCGGCGCTGGCGATTATGTCTGCGTGCTGCCGTCATCGCGCGATCGCGCGCGGTCGGACAATGCCAAGGCTCCGCTACGGACGCTCCCATTCGGCGCTTACGGGTCAGGCACCTGTCTTCCGGGCTATGTCTGGCGCGAGGCGTTCAGCGGCGATCATGTCTGCGTGAAGCCCAAGATCCGCGACCGCTCGGCGAAAGAAAATGCCGAGGCGGCGACGCACCGGGCGGATGTATCCTACCCGCCTTCCCCCTATCCGACCTATCCGCCGTATCCCCCGACGCCAATGCCGATGCCAATGCCGATGCCGATACCGATGCCGCCCTCGCCAGGCGCTGCCATCCCGTGCCAGCCCGGCTATGTCTGGCGCGAGGCCGGCCCAGGCGATTATGTCTGTGTTGATCCAGGCTCTCGTGCGCGTGCAGCGCAGGAGAATGCGCTCGCTCCGTCGCGCGTCAATCCGTACGGGCCTTATGGTCCGCAGACCTGTGTCAGCGGGTATGTCTGGCGGGAGGCTTTTGCCAATGACAAGGTGTGCGTAACGCCCGACATCCGGTCAATGGTGCAAAACGAAAATGCGATGGGACCGAGCCGTCGGCAAATCACCATCATCCCGCCAATCTATATTCCGGTCCCGCCTTTGATGATTGCGGGCACGTGCCTGTCGGGCTTCGTCTGGCGGGAAACCCGCTCGAGCGATCATGTTTGCGTCGAGCCGGGTTCGCGATCACGCGCGGCGATGGAAAATTCGATGGCTGCCTCGCGGGTCAACCCCTACGGACCTTATGGGCCCACGACGTGCGTCGCCGGCTACGTCTGGCGCGAAGCTTATCCCGGCGATCAGGTATGCGTCACGCCCGACATTCGATCGTTGGTGCAAAGCGAGAATGCGATGGCGTCAAGCCGCGTGGTTCATTAGCCGAGCGCCGGGTTGGCCGCTCCATCGGCAGTCAAGCGCCGCGATCAACGGCCATCGTGTCGAGGTCGCGGCTGATGATTTGCCACAAGGGCGCGTCGATCCGGACCTCTTTGCTGGAAAAGGTCCGGGCGAAGCAATCGAGCTGCTCGCGCAATTTTGCATCGGTTAGCTGGCATCGCATTTGCCTGACGACCTCGCCGAATGTGGCATAGTCGCCCAGCCGGGGTTCCTTGGCAAAGGCCATCGACCAGCCGTCGAAGGCGCGGGTTTTGACGGGGCGATCGACCAGGATCGACATGCCGAGATGGCGCTCATCGCGCCGCAGCCGGGTTACTAATCTGGCCATGGCGTCGGCGGGACCTTCGACCACTTGAAGGTAGCGATGGCCGCCCGCAACCAGCAGGCCGCTGATCCCGTCCCGCAGATTATGCTGGCGCGACTGGGCGACAATTCCGGCGATGACGATCGCGTCCTGGCGATCCGAAGCGGTACTGTAATAGACGATCTGACGCACAACGCTTTCTCTGTTCGGTGACGGCGATAGCATTGTGATCGCTGACGAAAGTTTGCGGTTGGCGCCATTTTGGAGGCGCTGCCGGGCCAGTTCAGGCCGCTAGCGGCAAAAAATGGCTCCCCGAGTTCGATTCGAACGAACGACCAAGTGATTAACAGTCACCTACTCTACCGCTGAGCTATCGGGGAGCGGTCCAAAGCGGACGCCCGCGCCTATGACGCAGC